>JBGPQQ010000163.1:0-7256 GCA_041489115.1 Vicinamibacteria bacterium
ACCTTCTACCGGGCGCCATCCCCGGAAGCCGAAGCCTTCGCCGACGTCGGCTCCCGCGTTTCGAAGGGCAAGGTTCTCTGCATCATCGAATCCATGAAGCTGATGAACGAGATCGAGGCCGAGGTGGCGGGCGAGGTCGTCAAGGTCCACCCCGAGAACGGGCAGCCCGTCCAGTACGGCGATCCGCTCTTCACGATCCGGCCCGCTTGAGCCGGCGAGAGCCCCCGCCACCCCGCCGCCGATGTTCAAGAAGGTCCTGATCGCCAACCGGGGCGAGATCGCGCTCCGGGTGATATGGGCGTGCAAGGAGCTCGGGCTCAAGACGGTGGCGGTGTACTCGGAGGCCGACGCCAACAGCCTCCACGTGCGCTTCGCGGACGAGGCCGTGTGCATCGGCCCTCCCCGGAACATCGACTCCTACCTGAACATCCCCGCGATCATCAGCGCCGCCGAGATCACCGGCGCCGACGCAATCCACCCCGGCTACGGCTTCCTGTCCGAGTCGGCCTACCTCGCCGAGATCTGCGAGGCCTGCAACATCAAGTTCATCGGCCCCGGACCGCAGGCGATCCGCCTCATGGGGGACAAGAGCCGGGCGAAGAAGGCGATGATCAAGGCCGGCGTCCCCGTGGTCCCCGGCTCGAACGGCCTCGTCGAGGACGAGGAGAAGGCGGTGAGGATCGCGAAGGACATCGGCTTCCCGGTGATGCTCAAGGCCTCGGCCGGCGGCGGCGGGCGGGGCATGCGCATCGTCCGCGAGGCGGCCGACATCGCGCAGGGCTTCCGGGCGGCCCAGGCCGAGGCCCAGGCCGCTTTCGGCGTGTCGGACGTGTACATCGAGAAGTACGTGGTGGGCCCGCGCCACGTCGAGATCCAGGTGATGGCGGACAGCAAGGGCAACGTCGTGCACCTCGGCGAGCGCGAGTGCTCGATCCAGCGCCGGCACCAGAAGATCCTCGAGGAGGCGCCCTCCGTGGTGGTGACGGAGAAGCTGCGCCGGCGGATGGGGCGGACCGCGGTCGAGGCGGCGGCGGCGGTGCAGTACACGAGCGCGGGCACGATCGAGTTCCTGCTCGACAAGGACGGCACCTACTACTTCATGGAGATGAACACCCGCATCCAGGTCGAGCACGGGGTGACCGAGCTCGTCACCGGGAGGGACCTCGTGAAGGAGCAGCTCCACGTGGCGGCGGGGGAGCCGCTGTCGTTCTCGCAGAAGGACGTCGCGTTCACGGGCCACGCCCTCGAGTGCCGCATCAACGCCGAAGACCCCTTCACGTTCGTGCCCTCGCCCGGCACCATCGTCCACTTCTTCCAGCCGGGCGGCCCCGGCGTGCGGGTGGACACCTTCGCCCACGAGGGCTGCGAGATCTCGCCCTACTACGACAGCATGATCGCGAAGCTCATGACGCACGGCCGCGACCGCGCGGAGGCGATCGCCCGGATGAAGCGCTGCCTCGACGTGATGGTGGTCGAGGGCATCAAGACCAACATCCCCCTTCACCGGCGGATCCTCGACGACCCGGACTTCGTGGCCGGGCGGTTCGACACGCGCTTCATGGAGCGGTTCATGCCGCAGAAGAAGGCGAACGCGGCCTCGTGAGCGGCGCCGCCTCCCCGCGTCCCGCCCCTCCGGAGCCGCCCCGCTCCCGCTGGCTGCCGCTCCTGCTCGTCCCCGTCGCCCTGCTGCCCGGCCTCGGGGCCGCGCTTCCGCTCCGCTCCTACTTCTTCCGCGACTTCACGGTGGCGTTCCTTCCCCTGCGGCTCTTCGCGGCTCGGGAGATGCGCGAAGGCCGCTTCCCGCTCTGGAACCCCTACCTCTTCGAAGGGTCTTTCCAGCTGCCCGCCCTCTACCCGGTCGACCTCCTCCACGCGCTCTGGCCGGGCCCGGTCTTCGTCTCGTGGCTCCTGACGCTGCACCTGCCGCTCGCCGCGCTCGCCGCCTACTGGCTGGCCCGCGAGCTGGGGACCTCGCGGGCGGGTGCCTTCCTCGCCGGCGCCGTGTACGCGCTCTCGGGCTTCGCCCTGTCCTGCCTGAACCTCTACGTCTTCCTCCAGGCCCTGGCGCTCGCGCCCTTCGTCGCCGGCCTGCTGCGGCGGGCCGCCCGCGACGGCGGCCGCTCGGTCCCGGCCGCCGCGGCCGTCCTGGCCTTGTCCCTCTCGACGCTGGCCGTCGAGTTCGTCTTCCAGGCGGTCCTCCTCGGCGTCGCCCTTGGCCTGGCCGCGTCGCCGAGCCGGGCCGCCCTCGGGCGGCTGGCCCTCGCCGTCGCGCTCGGGGCGGGGCTCGCCGGCCTGCCGGTGGCGCTCGTGGTGGGCTTCCTCCCGGAGACCGGGCGCGGGGCGGGGTTCGCGCCGGAGGTCGCGCTCGCCAACGCCCTGCACCCGGCCGTGCTCGCGCAGACGCTGCTCCCGAGCCTGTTCGGCGTGCCGCAGGCGCCGGCCGAGGCCTTCTGGGGCGGGCGCTTCTTCAGCAAGGGGCTGCCCTACTTCCTGTCCCTGTACCTGGGCCCCGTCACCCTTGCTCTCGCCGCGGTCGGGACCCTCGCGCTGCCGCGCCGGGTCCGGCCGGCGCTGCTCGCCCTCGCCGCGCTCGGCCTCTGGTACGCGCTCGGGGAGCGCGGGGGTCTCGCGCCGCTCGTCTCCCGGCTGCCGCTCGCCGGCTCCTTCCGCTTTCCGAGCAAGGCCCTCCTGCTGCCTCACCTCGCGGTGGCGATGGGCGCCGGCTTCGCGGTCGAGCGGCTGCGCGCGGGCCGCGCCTGGGTGACGCTCGCCGCCGGAGGTGCCGCGGCGGCGGCGGTCGCCGTGGGCATCGCCGTGCTGCTCGGCACCGCCCCTCCCGGTCTCGTCGCCTGGACGGGCGTCGCCGGGCCTTTCTGGCCGAGCGTCGTGGAACTGGCGCGGCACGAGGCGGGCCTCGTGTTGCTGCTGGCCCTCGCCGTGGGCGCGGCCGCCTGGGCGGTGCGCCGCGGGATCCTGCACCCCGGGCGGGCCGTGGTTCTGGTGACGGCCCTCGCGGTGGCCGACCTGGCCCGGGCCGGGGCCGGTCTCAACCCGCAGGTCCACGCGTCGTTCTTCGATCCCCTGCCCGAGATCGCCGCGCTGCGGCTCGACGACCTCGACGGCGGGCGCGTCTTCTCGTACGGCCTCGACCACAGCCCCGCGTTCCGCGGGCTTCTCGGCCGGGGCGGGCAGGCCCTCACCCTGACGGGTCTCTACCTGCACCGTCAGATCCTCGGGCCGTACGCCAACGTGATCGACCGCGTCGAGGCCCCGGAGGCCACGGACCTCACGGCGCTCGCGCCCAGGGAGCGGGAGCTCTCTCCGGAGCTGTACCAGCCGGCCCGGGTGGGGGAGCTGCTGCCGTGGCTTCGCAACGCGGGCGTCGCCCGCGTCCTGAGCCTGGACCCGCTGTCGCACGCCGAGCTCGTCCCCATGACCACGGTCCCGGCCGGTCCGCCGGGCGTCGCGATCCACGTGTACGGTTTCGACACCTGGCCGCGGGCCTCGCTCGCCTGCCGGGCGACGTCCGTGAAGAGCCGCGAGGAGGCGCTCGCCGCGCCCTACCGGAAGGGTTTCGACCCGTGGCGTGAGGTGGCGCTCGAGGAGCAGGGCGGCGAGGGGCCGGACGACGCGCTGCCGGCGACCTGCACCAGGGGGCGCGCGCGGCGCACGTCGTGGACAGCGGGCGAGGAGCGCTACGCGGTCGAGACCAGCGCGAGCGCGTACCTCGTGGTGCGCGCCAGCCACGCCCGGGGTTGGCGGGCCTGGGTCGACGGCGTGCCGGAGCCCGTCCTCCGCGCGAACGGCAAGCACCGCGCGGTCGCGGTCGACGCGGGGCGGCACGAGGTGGTGCTGCGCTACGAGGCGCCCGGCCTCGCCGTGGGCGTCGCCGTGAGCCTGCTGTCCCTGATCGCCGCGGTCCTCCTGTTCGTGACCGGCTGGCGCCGGGGGCGGCGTTGAGCGAGGCGATCGAAGCGCTGCCGCTGGTCTGCCCGCGCTGCCGGACGCGGCTCGGCGCCACCGCCGGGGGGTCGTCGTGCGCCGACTGCGCCGCCGCCTTCCCGATGCGGGACGGCGTCCTCGACCTGCGGGTGGGCCGGCTGGGCGCGGCCGGGTACGACCCGCACTACTTCCCGACGCTCGCTGCCGTCGAGCGGGACCACTACTGGTTCGCGACCCGGCGCGAGGTCGTGCGCGACGTCCTGCGCGACGCGGTCGACGACCTCGCGCGCCGGGCGCTCTTCGACGTGGGCTGCGGCAGCGGGGGGCTGCTGGAGTTCCTCGGCGCGAGCGGCGTGCCGCTGGCCGGCGCCTGCGACGTGTACCCGGAGAGCCTCGCCCTCGTCCGCCGCCGGGTCGCGGCGCCGCTCCTCCTGGTCGACGAGGGCCGCTTCCCGCCCCTCGCTCCCGGGTACACGTTGCTGAGCCTGTTCGACGTCCTCGAGCACATCGACGACGACCTCGGCACCCTGCGGCACCTCTTCGACGTCCTCGAGCCGGGCGGGGTCCTGGTCCTGACCGTGCCCGCGCACCCCTTCCTCTTCGGCGAGATGGACGCGATCGCCCACCACCGCCGGCGCTACCGCCGCGCCGAGCTCGGAGACAAGCTGCGGGCCGCGGGGTTCGAGATCCGCCGGCTCGCGCACTTCATGGCCCCGCTCGTGCCGCTCGTGACCCTGCGCTGGCTCGTCCGCGCCCTCCCCGGCCGCCGCAGCGCGATGGAGCGGAGGCAGGCCGAGCTCGGGGTGACGCCGGTCCTGAACGGGCTCATGCGAACGGTGCTCCGGCTCGAGCGGCCGCTGGTGCGCGCGGGCCTCCTGCCCTTCGGCTCGTCGCTCATCGCGGTCGCGGCGCGGCCGCGATAAGATCCCTTCGTGACCGCGAGGCGTCTCGACGGCGCGGAGATCGCGCGGCAGATCAAGGAGGAGCTGCGGGCGCGGCTCGCGGAGCTCGCCGCGACGGGGGTCCGGCCGGGCCTCGGGGTGGTCCTGGTCGGGGACGACCCCGCCTCGGCGTCCTACGTGCGCAGCAAGACCCGGGCGTGCGAGGAGCTGGGCATGCTCGGCGAGACGCGGCGCCTTCCCGCGTCCGCGTCGACGGCGGAGGTCGCGGCGGCGGTCGAGGGCTACAACGCCCGACCCGACATCCACGGGATCCTCGTGCAGCTGCCGCTGCCCCCGCAGGTGGACGCGACGCGCGTGCTCGACCTGGTGGATCCGGCCAAGGACGTGGATGGGCTCCACCCGGACAACGTGGGCCGGCTCGTCCAGAAGCGGCCGCGGTTCCTGCCGTGCACGCCGGCCGGCATCATGGAGATGCTCCGACGGAGCGGGATCGAGGTGGCGGGGCGGCGGGCCGTCGTCCTGGGCCGGAGCGACATCGTGGGGAAGCCCATGACGCTCCTCCTGATGCACGCCGACGCGACCGTGACCGTCTGCCACTCGCGCACGCGGGACCTGGCCGCGGTCACGCGGGAGGCCGACATCCTCGTGGCGGCGATCGGGAGAGCGGGACTGGTCCGTGCCGAGCACGTCCGGCCGGGCGCGGTGGTCGTGGACGTCGGCATGAACCGGGTGACCGACCCGGCGGTGGCGCGCGACCTGCTCCTTCCCTCGCGCCTCCCGGACTTCGAGAAGAAGGGGCACGCCCTCGTGGGCGACGTTCACGCCCCCTCCGTCGAGCCGGTGGCGGGCGCGCTCACGCCGGTGCCCGGCGGCGTCGGCCCCCTGACCATCGCCATGCTGGTCTCGAACACGGTGCGCGCGGCGGCCGGCGCCGCCTGAGGGAGGTCGCGTTGCTGCGGGTCGGCCTGACCGGCGGCATCGCCTGCGGCAAGAGCCACGTCCTGCGGCGGCTGGCTGGCCGCGGCTGCCGCACCCTCGACCTCGACGCGGTGGCGCGCGACGTCGCCGCGCCGGGGAGCCCGGCTCTCGGCGAGATCGCCGGCGCGTTCGGCAGCTCCGTCCTCGGGCCGGATGGAGCGCTGGACCGGGCGGCGCTCGCGGCGTTGGTCTTCGCGGACCCCGTCGCCCGCGCCCGGCTGAACGCGATCGTCCACCCGCGGGTCCGCGCCCTCGAGTCGGCCTGGGCGAGAGGTCTCGTCGACCGGCCAGGGTCCGTGCGGGTGACCGACGCCGCGCTGCTCGTCGAAGCGGGGGCCCACCTGCGCTTCGACCGGCTGGTGGTCGTGCACTGCGACCCGGCGCTTCAGCTCGCCCGGCTGCGCGCGCGCGACTCCATCGACGAGCGGTCGGCCCGCGCTCGCATCGACGCGCAGATGGGCACGGCCGAGAAGCGGGCCTTCGCGCACTACGAGGTCGACACCTCCGGCTCGGTGGAAGACACCGACCGCGCCGCGGACGCCCTCGCGGAGGAGCTGCGTTCGCTCGCCGTCCGTCCGCGGGCCTCGACCGGGGTGCTGCCGCCGGAGCGGCTCCTGGGCGGTCTCGTCCACGGCCCGCGGGACGGTCCGCGGGGGCTGTCGCCCGGCGTGCTGCTGGCGGATGCCGCCGGGGCGGGCGGGCTGGAGATGGAGGCGATCGCGCGGCGCCTGGTGCCGGCCGCGCGCGGGCCCTGGTACCGCGCGGCGGGGGAGGCCGAGCCGGACGCACCCGCCAGCCGCCTGGGCGTGGCGCTCGCCGCCTGGGCGCTGCGGCGCGGGACGCCAGACCCGGAGTTCCTCGCGGCGGCCGCGGGGTCCGTCGCGCGGCTCACGCACACGGACCGCGCCGCCCGCGCCGACGCCTGCCTCGTCGCCCTCGTGGCCCAGCAGCGGTTCGTCTCGCTTCCCGGCGGGGACGCCGCGGCCCAGGCGTCGAGCCTGGCTCCGCTCGCCGCGCGCTTCGGCGGGGGCCCGCCCTCGGGTGGGCTCGACGTCGTGTGGGAGGCGGTCCGGCGGTTTCCCTCGGACCCCGGAGGGGCGAGGACGGAGTGCGCGCGGCGCGGCGGAGACGCCGAGCTGGCCGCGGCGCTCGCGGGCCTCGGCGCCTCGTTCGCGCCCTCGGCGGAGGCCGTGGCGCTGCGGGAGACGCTCGCCGCGATCCAGCCCTTTTAGGGCGTCTTCAGGAGCCGTCGGGCTCTCTCGAGGCCGGTCCCCGCTGCCCGCCGCGGACGATGAAAGCCGCAGCAGCCAGGGTGATCACCGCGGTCAGGGCCGAGACGGCGAGCCCGAGGGAGAGGGCCCGTGGACGGTACCGCATCTCGACCCGGTGCTCGCCGGCCGGCACCGGCACGGCGCGGAAGGCGACGTTCACGCG
>JBGPQQ010000164.1:0-7254 GCA_041489115.1 Vicinamibacteria bacterium
CGCCGGGCCAGCCGCTCGGCCAGCCAGCGGCAGTGCAGCTCCGCCCCCCCGTTCACTTCCAGCCCGTAGCGCTGGATGACGAAGGCGAGCCTCACCGGGCGGCGCCCGCCCGCGCGAGCAGCCGCTCGTACTTCTCCATGACCCGCTCCCAGGCGTAGTTCGCCTCGAAGTAGGCGTGGCCCTGGCGTCCGAGCCGGTCGGCGAGGCCGGGCTCGGAGACGAGGAGGTCCATGGCCGCGGCGAACTCCTCGTAGCGGCGGTAGTAGAGCCCCCCGTCGGCGCGCAGAACCTGGCCTCGCAGCACCTCGCAGTCGCCGTTGACGAGGACGGGGCGGCCCATCATCCACGCCTCGAGCACGACCATCGACAGGCTCTCGTGGCGGGAGGGCATGATGAGCGCACGGGATCGGGCGATCGCCGCGAGCTTCTCGCCGTCCGGCACGACCCCCATGAGCCGCACGTGGGTGTTCTCGGCGATCGTCATCGTGCTGCGGCCGAAGAGGGCGAGCGTCGCGGTGGCGCGCGTTTCCCGCTGCCAGCGGAGGAAGTGGTCGATCATGACCGCGCAGCCCTTCTCGGGCTCGATGCGCCCCACGTAGACGAGGTAGTCGCCGAGGAGGTCGAGCCGCGGAGCGACCTCGTCCACCGGCACCGCCGCCGGCCGGTCGATGCCGGTTCCCACCACCTCGCCGGGCAGACCCTCGTTCCCGGTGACGCGCTCGATGAGGTCCTTCTCCTCCGGCGTGTTGAAGGCGATCGCCGCGGGCAGCCGGAAGAACTCGCGGAAGAGGCGCAGGTAGATCACCCGGTCGTGCTCGGCGGTCGGGACGAGGAGGCTCTTGTGCGGGGCCACCCGCATTCCGTGCTGGGTCGTCCAGTAGCGGTAGGAGAAAAAGACGATCGCGTCGTAGTCCTTCTCATGGCGGCGCAGGTGCTCGACGAGGGCGGGGCAGACGGGGCCGTGCTCCTCGAGCCACTGGCGCTCCTCCTCGTCCGCGTGCTCGAAGAAGCAGACCTTGTTCGCCACGGGATCGAAGCGCTCGATCCGCCGTTCGCGGGTGACCGGGAAGCGGCGCACGGTGACGCCGTTCACCTGCGAGACGCCCGACGGGAGGACGTTCTGCCAGGTGAGGTAGTCGATGGCGGTGGTCGTGAGCACCTCCACCTGGTGGTGCGTGGCCACGTGCTCCGCGATCCAGCGGCAGTGCAGCTCGGCCCCGCCGACGACCTCCGTCCCGTAGCGCTGGACGACGAAGGCGACCCTCACCCCTGCCCGCCCCCCTTCGCCTCCCGCTCCGTGAGGAGCGCGTCGAGGCGGTTGCGGAGCGCCGCGTGCTCGACCTGCAGGCGCACGAGCTCCCGCACGAGGTTGTGGCCGAGATAGTGGAGGTAGAGGTTGATCTGGGCCTGGCGGCTCAGGGGGTGGTCGGTGTAGAGCCGCACCCACGGTCGCACGAGCTTCTTGAGCCGCACGACGAGGCGCGCGCCGAGCCCCTGCCGGTGGGTCTCGATGCGGTAGTCGGTGGAGATGTTCCAGTTGTGGTTCGGCGCCATGAGGCGCGCCAGCAGCTCGGGGTCGATCCCCGCGTCGTCGGCGAAGGCCTGGAGCTTGAGCGCGGTGAGCTCCTCGACCTCCTCGTCCGTGTAGAGCCCGAGGTCCCGCCGGCCGCGGATCTTCCCCCGGATGTGGGACATGACCTCGGCCACGTCCACCCGGCCGTCCGCCGTCGTCCACTCGTCCATCTCGCCCCCCGGACCGCCCTCAAAAAAGAGAAGGGAGACGGCCGCGCCGCCTCCCTCCGTTCCCGTCCGGTGCGAAGCCCCTAGCGCTTCTTCGCTGCCGGGACCGCCGCCGGCGAGGGAGGGGCCGGCGCCAGCGCCACCGCGTCGACGACGCCCTCGGGCGAGCCGGCCTGCGCGGCGTCCGCCACGTACAGGTGGTAGACGTTCAGGCCCAGCTCCCGGTCGTCGTTGTTGAGCGGCGGGTTGAGGCTCTTCGGCACGAATGACTGGTTCATCGAGAGCCGGAGGTCCACCCACTCGTCCGTGCCCAGGTCGGCCGCCTTCACGCGGATCTTCTTCAGGAAGACCTGCGGCCCGTCGATCGGGAAGCGCAGCCCGACGTTGTTCCCCACCGAGACCGTCAGCTCCGGGGTCGCGGTGAAGCACTTCACGCAGGTGTCGCCCTGGAGGTAGACGATCGCGTCCTTCTTCGGGTTCTTGAAGGACACGAGCGCTTCCTTCTTCGTCCACATCCGCTCGACGCTGGGGTTCTCGAGCTGCGTCTCCGGGTTGTGCCAGCCGTCCTTGTAGACGAGGAAGACGTTCTCGGTCTGCGGCAGGAGCTCGATCGTCGCCACCTTGTACTCGCGGAAGCCGCGGTCCTCGCCCTTGAGCGCGGGCCGCTCGCCGCGGCCCGGGTAGGGGTAGAGCCCCATGCGGACCTCGACCTCGCCCACGTACGGGTAGACCGGCACGAAGCGGGTCCGGGTGTAGCTGTAGGTCTTGCCCGGCTCCCAGGTCGAAGGAGCAGGGACGGGGGTGTGGTCGTCCTCGAAGAGCATCACGTCGTGGGTGTCGACGAAGTGGGCGAGGGCGCGGTAGTCCTGCTCCAGCTTCTTCGCCCCCGGCTCGAGGGTCCAGGTGTAGGTGATCTCGAGAGCGCTCCCCAGCGGGGCCTTGACCCGGTTCACCTTGATCGACGGGATGATCGGGTTCACCTCCGCGGGCTTGCGGCGGCTGCAGGCCGGAAGCAGGAAAGCCCCGGCGAGGGCGGCCACCAGGGCCAGCCCCCAGGTGCGGCGGAATGTCATGCTTGTTCTCCTCGCGGCAGTGTCCAGAACCGGACCGAAGGCACGGCCGAAACCCCCTAAGAATAGCGGAGAGTCGAGTGGGCGCGCAAATTGCATTTCTCTGGCCCCGGGAAGGAGGTGACGGCCGGTGACATGCTATGCTCCGCGGACCCGCTCGCGTGGCCGGGGGGTGCAATTGCCCGGAAGATCATGGCTCGGCGTCGCTTGCGTCGTCGCCCTCGCGGGGCTGGGTTTCGCCTGCGCGAGCCGGACCGGTCCGGCGCACGTCACGGTGCCGTCCAGTTCTCCGACACCGGTCCCCACGCCCGACCCCGCGGACGCCGTCGTCGCGAAGGCGGAGGCGCGGCTGCAGGCCGGGCTCGCCGCGGCTGGTGAGGGTCACCTCGACCGCGCCCGGGCCGAGTTCGACGCGGCGGTCGACGTGCTGCTGAGCTTCCCCGGCGGCGCCCTCGGAGATCCGCGCGTCGCCGAGGCCTATCGCCGGACGCTCGACACCGTGCACCTGCGCGAGATCGAGATGCTGGCCGCCGGGGACGGCTTCACCGAGGCCCGCACGGAGCCGGCGTCAATCGACGCCGTGGCCGAGCTGCCCGTCGGCGAGACCCCCGCGAGCCCGGAGACGATGGCGCGGGCGGTGGCGGCGGTCGAGGCCGAGAGCCTCGACCTGCCGATCGAGCTCAACGAGGCGGTGCTGTCCTGCATCGACCTCTACCAGGGGCGCTTGCGGGACTGGTTCGAGGCGGCGCTCTCGCGCGGGCAGAAGCACCTCCCCCACATCCGCGAGGTCTTCGCCGAGGAGGGAATACCGCAGGACCTCGCCTACGTCGCGCTCGTGGAGAGCGCCTTCAAGCCGACCGCCTACTCGCGGGCGAAGGCGAAAGGCGTCTGGCAGTTCATCAGCGCGACCGGCAAGCGCTACGGCCTCGCCGTCGACTGGTGGGTGGACGAGCGCGGCGACCCCGAGAAGGCCACCCGCGCCGCGGCGCGCTACCTGAAGGAGCTCCACGGGCTCTTCGGGGACTGGAACCTCGCCCTGGCCGGGTACAACGCCGGCGAGGGCAAGGTCCTCCGCGCCATGAAGCGGTACAAGACCGAGGACTTCTGGACGCTTCGCGGCACGCGCGGTCTGCGGCGGGAGACGAAGAACTACGTGCCGCTCATCCACGCGGCGGTGGTGCTGGCCAAGGCCCCGGAGCGGTACGGCTTCACCCTCACCCCGGACGAGGAGCCCGACTTCGAGCGGGTCCCCATCGAGGGCGCGATCGACCTCCGCGTGATCGCCGAGTGCGCGGGCGAGCCGGTCGAGGACATTCGCGGCCTGAACCCCGAGCTGCGGCGGCTCGCGACGCCGGCCGACCGCACCTTCGCCCTGCGCGTGCCCGCCGGGCGCGGGCCGGCGGTGAGCGAGTGCGTCGCCAGCCTGCCGCCCGAGAAGCGGGTGAACTTCCGCAGGCACGTGGTGCGGCGCGGGCAGACGCTGGCCGGCATCGCCCGCGCGAGCGGCGTCACCGCGCGCGAGATCGCCGAGGCCAACAAGCTGCCGGCGGCGAGGCGGCTGCGGCCGGGCACCGAGATCATCATCCCGATCCCGGCGAAGCCGCGCGTCGCAACGGACCGCCGGGAGGCCGCCGCGGAGCCGCGAGAGTCGCCCGACGGCCGCGGCCCGGTCCGGCACCGCATCCAACCCGGCGACACGCTGGTCTCGATCGCGGCCCAGTACGGGACGACGGTGCGCGACCTCCAGGCCTGGAACCGCCTGCGCGGAACGAGGATCGCGGCCGGCGCCGTCCTCACGATCTACACGGGCACGCCCCAGGACTGACTGCCGCTCCGCCGGCTGGACCTCCGGCGCCCCGCCCCCGGTGTAGGCTCACGCCGTCGACGGCCCTCTCCCGCCGTTCGTCGAGGAGAGAGCCATGCTCGCCACGTCGCTCACCGCCGCCGTCCTCGGCGTCGAGGCGCACCTCGTCCGCGTCGAGGCCGACTCGGCGCCGGGCTTTCCGCGCTTCACGATGGTCGGGCTCGCCGACTCTGCGGTGAAGGAGAGCGAGGCCCGCATCCGCGCCGCCCTCCGCAACTGCGGCATCCCGTTCAAATGGGACCGGCGCATCACCGTCAACCTCGCCCCCGCCAGCCTCCGGAAGTACGGCTCGTCCTTCGACCTCGCGACGGCGGTCGGCCTCCTCGCCGCGGACGGGGGCTTTTCGTTCCCCCGCCTCGCCGACGTGCTGCTCGTGGGCGAGTTGGCCCTCGACGGCGCCCTCCGGCCCGTGGCCGGCGTCCTCCCCACCCTGCTCCTCGCGCGCCGGCACGGCCTCCGGGCGGCCATCGTCCCCGAGGCGAACCATCGGGAGGCCGCGCTGGCGCCCGGGCTTCCCGTTCACCCCGCCGCGACGCTGCCCGACGCGCTGGCTCTGCTGGTCCGGGACGAATGGCCGCCGGAACCGCCCCCGCCCGGGCTCGGGGAGGGCCGCCCGCACGCGGAAGGCGACCTGGCCGACGTCCGCGGCCAGGTCCTGGCGCGGCGCGCGCTCGAGATCGCCGCCGCCGGGGGCCACAACCTCCTGCTCGTGGGGCCGCCCGGCTCGGGCAAGACGATGCTGGCCCGCCGGCTGCCCGGCGTCCTGCCCCCGCTCCTGCCGGACGAGGCGGTCGAGACCGCCGCCATCCACTCCGCTGCCGGACTCTCCGCCGAGGAGGCCGTGGCCCGGCGGCCTTTTCGCAGCCCCCACCACACGGCGACCGACGTGGCCCTCGTCGGCGGCGGCCAGCGCCCCCGTCCCGGCGAGGTGAGCCTCGCCCACAACGGCGTCCTCTTTCTGGACGAGCTGCCGGAGTTCCGGCGGGCGACGCTCGAGGTGCTCCGCCAGCCGCTCGAGGAAGGGCACGTCACCGTCGCCCGTCACCGCGGGGCCTTCCGCATGCCCGCCCGCTTCCAGCTGGTCGGCGCGATGAACCCCTGCCCTTGCGGGCGGCGCGGGTCTCCCACCGCCGGGTGCTCCTGCACCCCCGGCCAGGTCCGCTCCTACCTCGGCCGGCTCTCCGGCCCCCTCCTCGACCGCATCGACCTCCACGTCCCGGTCCGGTCGCTGGCCTTCGACGAGGTGTCGGGTCCGCCCGGTGAGACGACCGCCTCGGTCCGGGACCGGGTGGCGGCCGCACGCCAGCGCCAGGCCCACCGCGCGGGAGGCGCCGGCCAGGCGGTCACCAACGCCGCGCTCCCGGAGGCGGCGCTTCGACGGGCAGTGCGCCCGCCAGCGGACGGCGTGCGCCTCCTGCGCCACGCGGTCGACCGCCTCGGCCTGTCGGCCCGAGGGCTCGACCGGCTGCTCCGAGTGGCCCGGACCATCGCCGATCTCAATGATTCAGAAGGTGTTAACTCCGACGATCTGGCCGAGGCATTGAGCTACCGCTGTTGCATGGCTGATACGCCCGACGTCTAGCAACTTCAAGAACTTGGAGACTCTCCTTGACGCTTTGGCAACAGGCGTGCTAGTCTCACCCGATTTTTGGCTGGAACCGGTGGGTGGCCTCCACTCCCGGGGGTCACCAGGTCTGCGCGGGGTGCCCCCGGGGCATCTCGCGGCTCGGGAGTGTTTGATGGCCAACGAGTTCTACACGCTCATCGTCGTACCGCACGCGAGGGCTCGCTTCCGCAAGTTCCAGGTGTCGGTCCGGCTCACCCGCTGGGTCCTCGGGGCCCTGGGCGTGATGGCGCTCGTTCTCGTTGGCATCCTGACCCATTACACCTGGATAGCGGTCGAGGTCGCCGACATCCGGCGGCTCCGGGTCGAGAACCTTGCCCTCGCGACGAAGGCGAGAGCCTACGAAGAGAACGCGGGCCAGCTGCAGGCCAAGGTGCTGCAGCTGCAGAACGTCGTGACGAAGCTCGGGATCATGGCCGGGGTCGAGCAGAGCCTGCCGGACGCCTCGATCGGGGGGGTCGGGGGCCTCAGCGGGAGCGAAACCACCCCGCCGTCGATCGACATCGCCTCCACATTGCAGAGCCTCGACCAGAAGGTCGGGACGCTCTCCGAGAAGTCCACCCGGCTCGAGGCGTACTTCAAGGACCAGCGGGTGGTCCTGGCGTCCACCCCCTCGGTCTGGCCCCTGCGGGGCTATCTCTCGGAGAGATTCGGGAACCGGATCGACCCCTTCACGGGCCTCCGGGACTTCCACCCCGGCATCGACATCTCGGTTCCCCGCGGCAGCAAGGTCTCCGCTCCGGCGGACGGCGTCGTGGTGTACTGCGGGACCAAGAACGGCTACGGCAACATCATCGTCGTCGACCACGGCTACGGGACCGTCACCCGGTACGGCCACCTGGACGGCTTCAACGTGCGGCCCGGCCAGCGCGTGAAGCGGGGCGACGTCATCGGCTTCAGCGGAAACACCGGGAGGTCGACCGCACCCCACCTGCACTACGAGGTGTGGGTCAACG
>JBGPQQ010000165.1:0-7192 GCA_041489115.1 Vicinamibacteria bacterium
CGAATGCCGCCGGCGCCGCCGCTAGGAGCGCGGAGAGCACGAGAGGTTGCGTCAGGATCGGCACGAGGCACCTCCTCGTCCCCGGCGGAGCCGCCTCCGGGGATCGACTCACCAGAACACGAGGTTCAGAGCGACCGCCAGCAGCAGCACCGCGATCGCCAGCGGCCCGGGCCGCTCCCACCAGCGAGCCCTCTCTTCGGTGACGCGCGGGGTCAGCGAGTAGACGAGCCCGCGCAGCTCGTCGTCGCGCCGAGGCCGCGTCAGCAGCGAGATGCCGATCGTGGCGACGAAGCACGTGCACCAGGCCCAGGTCGCGGTGTAGAAGTTCTGCGCCATCTCGCTCGCGTACGTGTGGAGGGCCGGACCCAGCCAGCCGCCTTTGAGGAGCGTCGTCGCGCCGGCGGGGATGGTCAGGCCGTGATGGACCGCGGCCGCGGCCGTGCCGAGCAGCAGGCCGAAGAAGGCCCCGTGGCCCGTTGCGCGCCGCCAGAACATCCCCAGCAGGAACGTGGCGAAGAGCGGGGCGTTGACGAAGGCGAAGACGAGCTGCAGGAGGTCCATGAGGTTGTTGAAGCGCCCGGCGACGTAGGCGGTCCCGACGCTCAGGGCGCTCCCGAAGACCGTGGCCGCCCGTCCCATCCGCAGGTAGTGCGCGTCAGTCTGACCGGGGCGAATGTGGCTCTGGTAGATGTCGTAGGTCCAGACGGTGTTGAAGGCGGTGACGTTGCCCGCCATCCCCGACATGAACGACGCCAGGAGCGCCGTGAGCCCGAGGCCGAGGGCGCCCGATGGCAGGTAGTGCACGAGCATCATCGGCGTGGCGAGGTCGAAGTCGAGGAGGCCGTCGGGACGCCGCGGGAGAGCGAAGCCGGAGAGGCCGGCCTGGTGGGTGAGCGCCATGGCCGCCATGCCCGGGACGACGACCAGCACGGGGAAGAGCATCTTGGGGATCGCGGCCAGGAGCGGGGTGCGGCGCGCGGCCGACATCGACTCCGCGGCCATGGCGCGCTGGACGACCAGAAAGTCGGTGCACCAGTAGCCGAAGCCGAGCACGAACCAGAGACCGAAGACCATCCCCACCCACTCGAGGCCCATCGGGTTCGACGACGGCGCGTCCAGGGTTCGCCAGGTGTGGCTCCACGCCCCGGCCGCGAAGCCCTGGGCCCGAGCGGTGACGGCGAGGCGCTCCCCGAGGCCTGACCAGCCGCTCGCATCGCGCAGGCTCAGGAGCCGATGGCGAGGACGCCGGCGACGTAGACCAGGAAGATCCCCTGGTCGATCAGGCCGAGCCGTGCGAGGCCCATTCCGGAGGCTCCTCCTCAGAGACGAGAGCAGGGCGTGCCCTGGATCGTCTCCACCATCGCGTGGCAGTTCTCCATCGGCGTGTCGAGCTGGACGTGGTGAGTCGGCCCGAGGATGAGCCCTCCCTCCGGCCCCCACGTGCGGAGCCGGTCGAGCACCTCCCGCCGCACGTCATCGGGCGAGCCGAAGGGCAGCGTGTGCTGCTCGTCGATCGAGCCCCAGAAGCAGAGGTGCCGGCCGTACTCGCGGCGCAGCCGGACCGGGTCCATGGCCCGCGGCTGGAGCGGGTTCAGGACGTCAACCCCGATGTCGATCAGGTCCGGGATGATCGGCTCGACGTTGCCGTCCGAGTGGTAGGCCACCTTGAGGCCGGGCCGCACCGCCTTGACTTCGGCGATGAAGCGGGCCAGCCGCGGCTTCAGGAAGCGGCGCCAGGTCCGGGGCGCGATCAGCATCCTCTGCTGCGTCCCCAGGTCGTCCCCGGCCCAGATCATGTCCACACCGAGGCCGGCCAGCCGCTTCGCCGCGGCGAGGTGGTAGTGGAGCGGCAGGTCGAGGATCCGCTCCGCGAGCTCCGGTCTCTCCAGGAGGTCGACGAGCAGCCGCTCGAGGCCGCGCAACGCCCAGGCCGTCTCGAACACGGTGGTGACCGTCACCCCGACGACGAAGTAGTCCCCTCCGAGCTCGCGGACGACACGCTCTGCATCGGCGTACAGCTCCGGTCGCTCCGGGTCCGGCGGCCGGTAGGTCTCGATGGCGGCGTCCTCGGCGAGGGGGTGTCCCACGATCTCCGTGTAGCGGCCCGTGCCGAAGGGCGTCTCGTAGCGGGAGACCGTCCAGCCCACGCCCCACTCGTCGACGTACGCCTCCGCGCCGGGGGCGGCGTACGTGGACTCCGCATAGTAGGAATCGGCCCAGCCCACCGACGTGAGCAGCAGGTCCTGGCCGATCGCCCGCTCGAGGACGTAGGTGTTCCCGCCGCCGTGCGGGTTGTGCAGGTCGCGCTCCGCCAGGCCGAGATCGGCACGGAGCCGCGCCGCGAACTCGGGCGTGAAGCTCACCTGCATGGGGCAGCGGTCCGGCCACTCTCGAGCCAGCGCGGCCAGGACTCGTTCGCGGTGGTTCACAGCGCCTTCCTCCGGATGGCTGGACGCCGGCGGCAACTCTAGCGCGGTCGGGCCCTCGGGGGAATCCGCGCGTTCGACCGCTCCGCCATGGAGGCCGCTGCGGGGGAGGCAAGGTCCAGCCGCCCTCTGAGCCGGACGGCGATCGAGTCGCGCGTCACAAAGGCACTGGCCATCCTCGACCGGAGCGTCCCCACCGTTGCCGGCCGACCCACCGAAGTCCGGCGAAGCCGCGATGGCCAATGAGACGTTGGCGTCGTTCGACCCCGATGAATACGCGGGTCTCCTGGAGGAATGGGGCCAGCGCCTGCGTTGCTCGAACATCTTGGAGCATCTGCGGGCACTTGTGCAGCGGAACCTACACGCGTACCCTGGCGAGCGGCGTTGGCTGGCGGTGCATGTTACCAGCACGCAGGGCGGCGGGCGGCTTCATCTCATCCTCGTGGGTAGGAGGCTCGACCATGGCATCGGATCCCAGTAACTTGACGGCGTGCTCCTGCTGTCGGCTCTCGCGGCGGAGCTTCCTTGCCGGCTGCGCGTCGGCGGGCGCGGGTGCCCTCGCCCTCGAGGCCCTGCCGCTTCGTTCGGCGCTCGCGACTGAGCGGACGAAGGTACGCCTCGTCTACGCCTATGCCCCCTCGACGTCCCCCATCTGGCCCAACATCGGGTACGACTTCGAGGCGCGGAAGACGGAGCTCACCGAGAAGCTTCGGAAGGCGTGCCCGGAGGTGGAGTTCCTCCCCGTGACCGCCAGCAACGGCGGCGAGGCGAAGAAGGTGCTGGAGGGCGACAAGGAGGTCGACGGCTACCTGGTGTGGATCCTCGGCATCTGGAGCGGCGCCCCCAAGGAGATCATCGCCTCCGGACGGCCCACGCTCCTCGTCGACCACCTCTACGGCGGGTCCGGGGAGTTTCTCATCGAGTACGCGGCCTCCCGACGGGCCGGGCGGAAGGTGGCCGGCGTCTCCTCGTCGCGGATCGAGGACATCGCCGAGGCGGCGCGCTGTTTCAGCATGCTGAAGCAGGGCGCCGGCGTAGACGCCTTCGTCGCGGCGTGCGACGAGAGGCGCCGCAAGGCGACGCCGGCAAGCGAGCCCGCCTGCCGGCCGGACCCGGTGAAGACGCGGGACATCGCCGAGTGCCTGCAGCTAGTGAAGGGGAAGAAGCTCTTGGCGGTGGGCGGCGGCTGGGGCATGCCGGAGAGTGGCAAGGCCGCCGCGGAGGTCCTCGGTATCGAGGTGGTCCCCGTCGCCTTCCCGGAGCTCCACGCAGCCTTCGAGACGGCCGACCCCGAGGAGGCGACACGCTACGCAGAGGCCTGGACGAAGAGGGCCGCGAAGGTCATCGAACCGAGCGCCGAGGAGATTCGCCGGTCGGGCGCCATGTGCGCGGCGATCCGCAAGGTGATGAAGGATCGCGGCGCGGACGGCATCACGATCAACTGCCTCGGCGGCTTCTACGAAGGTCACTTGAAGGCCTACCCCTGTCTCGGCTTCACGGAGCTGAACGACTCGGGTCTCGTGGGCGGCTGCGAGGGCGACATCAAGTCCGCGCTGACGATGATGGTCGTCGGCACGCTGACCGACCGGCCCGGCTACATCTCGGATCCCGTGATCGACACCTCGCGAAACCAGATCATCTACGTCCACTGCGTGGCGCCGACCAGCGTCTTCGGGCCGAAGGCACCCGCGAGCCCGTTCCACATCCGGAGTCACAGCGAGGACCGGAAGGGAGCCGTGGTGCGCTCGCTCATGCCCACCGGCTACATGACGACGTCGCTCGAGATCGACTGCGGGTCGCGGCAGATCCTCGTCCACCGCGCGAAGGCGGTCGAGAACGTAGACGAGGACAAGGCATGCCGGTCGAAGCTCGCCGCCGAGGTGAAGGGCGACATGGAGAAGCTCCTCGGCGAGTGGGACCGCTGGGGCTGGCACCGGGTGACGTTCTACGGCGACCTGAGGGAGCCGATCGGCGAGCTGGCGAAGGCGCTCCGCATGAAGGTCGTCGAGGAGGCCTGATCCCTCACGCGGGCCCGGCGAGACCCAGGAGCGCCTCCTCGACCAGACCCCTGGCGAGCGCCGCCTTGTAGCCGTTCCGGGCCAGGGGGGCGGCCCCCTGGAGGCACGCGGTCGCGGCGGCGGACGCCGCCCGGGCGGTGAGCCTCGTGCCCACGAGCGCGCGCTCCCCGCCGGCGGCCCGCCGGGGCAGGAACGCGACGCCACCGAGGGCGATCCGGCCTCGGCGATCTCGCGTCCGCTCGCGCGGAGGGCCACCGCCACCGAGACCAGGGCGAAGTCCCACACGCGCCGTGCGCGTGCCTTCCGGAAGACGCTGCGCCACCCGCGAAGCGGCGGGATGTGCACCTCGGTGAGGATGTCACCGGGGCGGAGCACGGTCTCCCGGGTCGGATCGTCGGCGGGCCGCACGAAGAGAGACTCCACGGGCAGGACGTCGTCCCGCTGAGGCGCGACGATGTGCGCCCTTGCGCCCAGGGCGACGAGCGCCGGAGCCGTTTCGGAGGGATGGACGGCAAAACAGCGCTCGCCCCCGAGCGTCTCCGAGTCGATGGTCTACCGCACCGCCGGGATGATCGACCGGAACCTCGCCAACGTGGGCCTCCACGACCCTGAGACCGCGCTGCAGCGGATCGAGGAGTACGACGTCGAGTGCTCCATGGTCAAGGTCTGGTGTTCCGAGATGTGCGACTACGTGGTCGACGAGAACGTCCAGATCTTCGGGGGTGCGGGCTTCGTGGAGGATTACCCCGCCGAGCGCTACTGGCGCGACGCCCGGGTCAACCGCATCTACGAGGGCACGAGCGAGATCAACCGCCTGCTCGTCCCCGGGCGCCTCATCCGCCGGGCCCTGAAGGGCGAGCTTCCGATCTTCCAGAAGGCGCTGGCGCTCCTCGACGAGCTCACCAGCGGCCCGTCCGCCGGGGCGCCCGAGGAGGGCTTCCTGGCCGCGGAGGCCCGCATGCTCGCCGGCGCCAAGAAGGTGGCGCTCATGTGCCTGGGGACGGCGGTGCAGAAGCTCGGCGAGGCGATCAAGGACGAGCAGGAGGTCCTCGGCCACTTCGCCGACATCGCCATGGCGACCTACGCCCTCGAGAGCGCCCTGCTGCGGACCCGGAAGCGCGCGGCGGCGCGCGGCGAGGACGCGGCGCGGCTGCAGGAGGCGGCCGTGCGCTGCTATGCCCAGGACGCGATGGACGAGATCGAGGCCTCGGCCCGCAGGCTCCTGGCCGCGGTGGAGGAAGGCGACGCGCTCCGCACGCTGCTCGCCGCCCTCAAGCGCTTCACGAAGCGCGAGGTGTGCAACACCGTCGCCCTGCGCCGCCGGGTCGCCGAGGCCGCCATCGAGCAGGTCGGCTACCCGCTCGCGTAGGAGACACGACGTACTAAGGGGTCACGGCGACCGTTCGCCGGAGCTTGGGCGCCGTCTCGGCCAAGAGGGAATTGCCGTCGGCGCCTATCGATCATCTGGCGGTGCGGACAGGAGGATGTCGATCTTGCTGGAGTACCTGCGCTTCAGGGCGTCGGTAGCGGCCACCTCCTTTGCCCGGGACAGCCAGCGCCGGGCTGCCTGCGCGTCCCCCTTCTTCATGTGACTCACGCCCAGCAGGAAATAGAACCGATCCTCGTTCTTCTTCTTGCGGACGGCGTACTTGAGATGGCTGATGGCCGCGTCATAGTCCCGGGCCTGGAACGCTTCACGCGCAAGCTGGAACCGATAGTAGGGGTTGCGCTCGCGGTGATCGATCACCCTGCTCCGATACAGGGCCGCCTGCTCCTGGTCACCCCGCCGCTCGTAGAGGTTGGCCAGGTTGCTCATGGCCACGAGATCCCCCCCGTCCGCCTTCAAGGCCTGCAGGTAGGCCGCCTCGGCATAGGCGGGATGGCCCTTTCGCCAATAGAAGATGCCCAGGTTGGTCCAGGCCGGTGAGAACAGGGGGTCATGACCGGTGGCCCTGCGGAAGTACAGAAGGGCAGACGCGGTGTCACCCGCCTGCATGCGCTCGACGGCCATGTTGTTGTAGAAGTGCGCCAGCGCCCGCACGTCCGAGATCGTGCGCCGGTCGTAGGTGGTCCTGAAGTCGTCCATGTTGAAGTCCACCACGTGCTCGCCCTCCTTCCCCAGGTCCACGCGCACGTTGACGTGCCGGTTCAGGACGAAGGCATCGTCCTTGAAAGACCAGTCGGGCGGGACGTCCACCTCCTGGTAGTCCACGTCCAGGCCCACGCGGCGGGCCATGGCCACGAACATGTTGGAGAACGACAGGCAGTTGCCCCGCCTCGTCCGGAACGTCTCCGAGGCCGTGCGGGTCGTCTCGTCGTACTTCAGCCCGAAGCGACCCTCGCCGACGATCGCGTAGGCCAGCTGTCGCAGTCGGGTGACCCTGCCGGCCGTACGGGCCACGTGCGCGCTCAGGAAGTCCTGCATCTCGGCGCTCACGGCGAGCACCGCCTCCTCGTCGACGAGCGCCGGCTGGTCCTGCTCCACGCCGAGAGGGGCTCCTGACCGCAGCTCGTCGAGGGTGATCCCGGCGCCATCGCGCCTCGACGGCGCGCTGGTCGTATGGCCCCCCACTGAAGATGAGCATGCTCCCCACGGTCGGCACCGGGTCGAACGGGTCGTGCACGAAGGGGTCCGAGCCGGCCCCCGCGGGCTCACCCGGCACGAGCCAGCGATCGCTTTCGGCGGAGTTCGCGCGGCCGCCGCTGTCGAGCCATAACGTCTGCTTCTTCGTCCCGGGGGGTGGCCAG
>JBGPQQ010000166.1:0-7176 GCA_041489115.1 Vicinamibacteria bacterium
ACGAGCGGCGCGCCGCGCTTGTTGGGATCGGCGAGGTCGTAGAGGTTCCGGCCGGTGGAGCCGGTGTACTCGATGCTGGCGACCGTGTTGGAGAACAGCTCCCTCTGCAGCGACGCGCTGTAGAAGTGGCTGTAGGCGGTCACGATGTTCTGGTCCACGTGGCGGAGGCTGCCCGCCGGGATCGTCTTGGTGACGCCCGCGACGCCGCCGAACGGCCCCTGGTTGTCCGTGTAGATCGGCATCGTCGGCACGTCGGTCGGGGCGTCGATCTGGGTGACCAGGTACTTCGGCGGGTTGAAGAGCACGTTGAAGGTCACGTTGCCGAAGTTGCGCTCGTAGCCCATGCCGTAGCCGCCGCGGAGCGACGTCTTGCCGTCGCCGGTGACATCGTAGGCGAAGCCGACGCGCGGGGCGAAGTTGTTCCAGTCGCTCTTCCACAGAGAGCCGATGGGGCTCTCGTTCGTCGGGTAGACCTTGCCGCCGGCGATGCCCGCGATGATCTCCTGTGGGGAGCTGGTGTTCACCGAGACGTCGTTCGACCCGTAGTAGAAGTTGGAGTCGTACTTGGGCTCGCTCTTTTTCTGCGGGCCGAAGTACTCGTAGCGCAGGCCGATGTTCAGCTTCAGGCGGTCGGTGACGCTCCAGGTGTCGTTGCCGTACACCGCGAACTCGTCGTAGGTGTTGTTGCTGGTGAAGCTCGGGAAGCCCACCGGCGTGGTGTACTTGCCGCCCGGGTAGCCCTCCGGGTTGATGGCGACCTGGAAGCGCGAGATCCGGCCGAGAACGAAGTTGTTGAGCGCGCCGAGGGCGGCGGACGAGGTGCTGAGCGCCTCTACGGCGTTCTCGTAGGCACCGAACGTGCGGGTGTCCTTCATGTGCGTGTAGGACCCGCCGAAGCGGATGTCGTGCTTGCCCTTCACCCAGTTGAAGTCCTGGTAGGCCTGCAGGAGATCCTGCGGGCCGCCGAAGGGAATGGCCGTGCCGGGGCCCCAGGGCAGGTAGCCCGGGTAGGTGATGCGGTAGCCCTGGAGGCGCACCACGGTCGTCGGGTTCATGTAGAGGGTCGGCTGCGCGTCGCCGTTGAGCGGCTGGTCGTTCAGCAGCCGGTTCCACACGAGCTTGGTCTGGCTGGTGAGGGTCGACGAAAAGACGTGGGTCAGCGAGCCGAGGATGTTGTGGTTCTTCGCGAGGTAGCCCGTGTCGAACCCGGCGTAGGGGCTCGAGGAGTTGGTGCCCGGCTCCGCCTGCTGGTCTTGGTAGGCGTAGCGGACATAGGCCTGGGTCGAGCTGCTCAGGCTGAAGTCGAGGCGGCCGACCAGCTGGTAGTTGTCCTGGGGATCGCCACCGCCCGCGTCGATCGGCAGGGTCTTGCGGACCTGGCCGAACACCGGGAGGCTGGCCGGCAGGTTGTTGAAGGCCCCCGCCGTCGTGCCGATGATCGAGGAGACGTCGCCGCGGGTCAGGATCGGCCCGTTGATCGTCGCCCCGCCACCGTAGGCACTGAAGAACGACTGGGTCGTCCCGGCGCTCGCCGCGATGAACTCGGGGGTCGGGATCCAGCTGATCTGCGTGTCCGTCGAGCGGACGCGGATGTACTCGCCGCTCGCGAAGAAGTGGATCTTGTCCTTCTGGAGCGGCCCGCCGAGGCTGAAGCCCATCTGGTGGCGCTTGAACTTGCCCTTCTCGATCTCGTTGGCCTTGTTGTCGAAGGTGTTGGTGGCGAGGGCGTCGTTCCGGAAGAAGTCGTAGAGCGTGCCCCGGAACTGGTTCGTGCCGGACTTCGTGGCCACGTTCACGATGCCGCCCGTCGCGCGGCCGTACTGGGCCGAGAAGTTCGAGGTGATGACCGAGAACTCCTGCACCGAGTCGAGCGGGACGGACTGGCCGACGGTGGCCGTGAACTCATCGTTGTTGGCGGAGCCGTCGAGCAGGATGTTCGTGCTGGCCGAGCGCGCCCCGTTGATGGAGTAGCCCGTGCCGCGGCTCGACTCGGGGTCGGCGTGGGCTTGGCCGGAGAGCCCCACGAGGGAGTACGGGTCGCGGGTGATCGTCGGCAGCTCGCGGATCTGGGTCTCGCTGACCGTCGTCGCGATGTCCTGGGTGCTGGTGTTGATCGCGGCCGCGGTCTCGCCGACGACGGTGATGACCTCGGTCTGCGCGCCCACGGCCATCTGGACGTTGACGGCCACGGTGGCGCCAACCGAGACGGTCGTGCGGACCTGCTGCGTCGAGAAGCCGGCGAGCTACGCGGTGACGTCGTAGTTGCCGGGGACGAGGCTCGCGAACACGTACTCGCCCTGGGCGTTGGTGACGGTCGAGCGGGTCGAGGCCCGCTCGACGGACTTCAGGTTGACGGTGACGCCGGGAAGGACGGCCCCGGACTGGTCGGTGACGGAGCCTGAGATCTTGCCGGACTCCGTCTGCGCCGCCACGAGGGCCGGGATCACGAGCGCGATCGCCAGCACCGCGAGGCAACGGACGCCAAATCGCATGTAGACCTCCTCGGAACGAGGTTATTCGGGGGGTGGGGATCCCACGGGGACACCACCACCATGCACTTGAACGGCAGCAAGGCCCGTTCCACTGTCGGGAGAGAGATATGTGAGTCACTAAGTCTATGTTCTGGAATGCTTTGGAGTGTCTCCTGAGAGCCAGAAGAGGAGGCTTGAACCGCTCCAGCACCAACGCATTGAACTCCGCATCCGAAACTTTGGATTTGCAGCGATACTGTCACCGCGACACGCCGTCAGGCGCAGGCGACGACCGTCGGTCTCTCTGGGAGAGAGCCTCGAATGTGGCTATACTTCTGGCTACGGAGGAGCCTCCAATGCGCTTCGCGAGCGTGGCCGAGGTCAAGAATGGGCTGTCGGGGTACCTCGCTCGCGCCAGAAAGAAGAACGAGCCTATCGTCGTCACCCATCACGGCAAGCCGTACGCACTGATCCAGCCTCTTTCGGAAGAGGACCTCGAGGAGCTGGAATGGCGCCAACTCGCGAGGAGAAAACTCGCCCGCGCCTGGGAGGGCGAAGAGGATGCCCTCTACGACTACCTATAGCCGCGGCCAGGTGGTTGTGGTGAACGTCCCTTTCACCAGCCAGACGGGCTCAAAGCCGCGGCCGGCGTTGGTAGTGAGCGTGGGGGCCTTTCACCGAAAGCTCCCCGACGTGATCGTCTGTCCGGTCAGCAGCCAACCGCGCCACTACCAGCGGCCGGGCCCCGGGGACCATCCCCTCGAGCACTGGGGGACGGTCGGGCTGCGGCACCCCAGCACGGCTCGACTCTCCAACCTTGTCTCGGTCGAGAAGAAGCTCATCAAGCGCGTGCTGGGGACGTTACATCCCGAGGATCTCGCCCGCGTGGCCCAGGGCCTTCGCGAGGCCTTTGGTCTCTAGCGGTCGAGGGTCGTCGAGGAAGCGCTACTCCGTCTCGAAGCACCCCCGGTGGGGCTGGCACGCCTCCGGGCTGCAGGGCACGTCATCCGGGCCCATGACGGTGGTCGTGTGCGAGCACCAGTACTGGGCGGTGGGCGAGGACACGCGCAGGTTCACGTGCTCGCGCCCGACCACGTAGTACATCTTGGTCCGCAGCCGGCGGCAGACCGGGACGTTGGCGATCTCGTTCGCGTCCATGGCGGTCCTCACGCGAGAGAGGCGACCGTGCGGCGCACGAGCGTCGTCACCAGGTCGACCTTGTAGCCGTTGTCGGTCATCGGCTCCGCTCCTTCGACCGCGGCCTTGCCCGCGGCCTCGGCGCTCGCGGCGCCCAGGGGCTTGCCGACGAGGGCCTTCTCGGCCGCGGCCGAGCGCCACGGGATCGTGGCCACCTGGCCGAGGACGACGCGGGCGTCCTTGACGACCCCGCCCTCGACCTTCACCGCGATCGCCGCGGCGACGAGCGGCCAGTCGATGGCCGCGCGCTCGCGCACCTCGTAGTACGCCGATTTCCAGCCCGTCGTCGCGGGGACGCGGATCTCGAGGAGCACCTCGCCGGGCTGGAGCACGTTCTCGCGCGTCGGGTCCTTCGCGGGCAGGACGAAGAACTCAGCGGCCGGCACCGTGCGCGGCCCCTTCGGCCCGTCGAGGACGAACGACGCGCCGTAGGCCACGAGAGGGACCGCGGCGTTCGACGGGTGCGGCGGGAAGGCGGGCCCGCCGCCGAAGATCACGTTGTAGCGGTTCTCGCCGGCCACCGCGAAGCAGACGTCGCCGCCCTTCTTCACGCACTTGTACGACTCGAGGCGGTAGTACCAGCAGTGCGGCCGCTGCAGCACGTTGCCGCCGATCGTCGCCACGTTCCGGACCTGTGGCGAGGCGGCCTCGCCGCAGGCGCGGGCGAGGGCGGGGTGGGTCTTCCCGATCGTCGCGTGCGCCGCCACCTTCGCGAGGGTCGCGAGGGTGCCGATGCGGAGCGAGCCGTCGGGCTCGACCATGATCTTGTCGAGGCCGGGGATCGTCTTCAGGTCCACCAGGCGCGGCGGCTCGAGGAGGTGCTCTTTCAGGTGGTCGACGAGGTCGATGCCGCCGGCCTTGAGGACGCTGCCCGCCTTCCCGGCGAGCAGCTCGCGGGCCTGGGAGGTCGTCGTCGCCCGGGCAAGCTCGAAGCGGTTCATGGCTCAGGCCCTCCTGCGCGCTTCGGACAGGGCCGCGAGGACCCGGTCGGGGGTGATCGGCAGCTCGCGGATGCGGACGCCAATCGCGTTGTGGACGGCGTTCGCGATCACCGCGAGGGTGGGGACGATCGGCGGCTCGCCGATGCCCGCGGTCGAGGTGTTGTTGCCGAGGTTGGCGACGGGGGTGAGGATCGACTTGGCCTCGAACATGTCGCCGGGGGCGAAGATCTTGTACGACTCGAGGTTGGGGTTGACCATCGTCCCCACGTTGCGGTCGAGGATCCGGTTCTCGAGGAGCGCCCACGAGGCACCCTGGATCATCGCCCCGATGACCTGGTTCTGGGCGGTGAGCGGGTTCGCCGGGAAGCCGCAGTCGTTGACCGACACCATCTTGATGACGCGCACCTCGCCCGTCTCGGTGTCCACCTCGACCTCGGCGAACTGCGTGCCGGCGAGGTCGCCGCGGAAGGTCTCGTACTGCTTCTTGCGCTTCGCCGTGCAGTCGATCGTCTCGCCGCTCATCTTCGCCGCGGCCTGCTTGAAGGTGACCGACTTCGCCGGGTCCTTCGCCACGAAGATCTTGCCGTTCGCGGCGTCGAGCTCCCCGGGGGCGACGCCCAGCAGGGGCGCGGCCAGGGCGAAGAGCTTCGTCCGCGCCTCGTTCGCGGCGAGGCGCACGACCGGGGCGACCGAGTTGATGGTCACGCTGCCCCCGGAGCCCGGGCCCTCGGGGAACTGGGTGTCGCCGATGCGCATGGTGACCGCGGAGGTCTCGACGCCCAGCTCCTCGGCGGCCACCACCGCGATGGCGGTGCGGGAGCCGGTGCCGATGTCCTGGTAGCCGGCGATGACCTCCACCGAGCCGTCGCGGTGGACCTTCACCTGGGCGCCCACGTCCTCGGCGGCGAAAACGTACCAGTTGCCGTTCGCCATCCCGACGCCGCGCTTCTTCGCGCCCTTTGCCGTGCCGCCCCAACCGCCGGTCGTCGTGTCGCCGGCCTTCTTGTTGCGGCGCGCCCAGCCGATCTCCTTCGCCCCGAGGTCGTACTGGGCCATGCGGACGGGGCTCGCCTCGTTCTTCTTCCGCAGCTCGATCGGGTCCATGCCGAGCTTGTCGGCGAGCTCGTCCATCGCCGACTCGATGCCGAAGGCCCCCTGCGAGTGGCCGGGTGCGCGGAGCGGCGCTCCGGGTCCCGCGTTCGTGAAGACGTCGTACTCCTCGGCCTTGAAATTCGGGTTCTTGCCATGGAGGGACGCAGCGGGCCCGGCCGTCCCCGCCCCGCCCGCGACCCCGGCCGAGCCCCAGGACCTGTAGTGGACGGCGGTGACCGTACCGTCCTTCTTCGCGCCGACCTTGACGGTCATGAGCGCGCTCGGCGCGTTGCCGGTGCAGAGGTGCTCCTGCTTGCGGTCGAGCATCATCTTGACCGGCGCCCCGGCCTTCTTCGCCATCTTGCAGGCCGCCATCGCGAACGCGCTGCCGCTCGCCGAGGGCCCCAGCTTGCTGCCGAAGCCGCCGCCCATGTGCTCGCAGAGGACGCGCACGTTCTTCCTGTCGATGCCGAGCGCCTCGGCCAGGCCCTCGCGCACGGCGAAGATGCCCTGGGTCGAGGCATGGACGGTGAGCTGGTCGCCCTCCCACGAGGCCACGACGCCGTGGGTCTCGAGGCAGGAGTGGGTGTGGACCGGGCAGTAGTACGTGCCCTCGTGGACGACCTCGGCCCCGGCGAAGCCCTTGTCGAGGTCGCCGCGGTTGCCCCGGCTGCGCGCGCCCGGCCCGAAGACGTTGCCCTTGCGGGGCACGTCCTTGCCGGCCGGGGCCTCGCTCTCGGCGAAGACGAGCGGCGCGCCGTCCTTCATGGCTTCCCGCAGCTCGTGGACGAAGGGCTTCTCCTTGTACGTCACCTTGACGAGGCGGGCGGCATCGATCGCGACCTCGGGCGAGACCGCGGCGACGGCCGCCACGTCCTGGCCGGCGAAGCGGACGACCTTCGAGTCGGCAGTCCACACGGCCTTCACGCCCGGCAGGGCCTCGGCCTTCGAGGTGTCGATGGAGACGATCGTGCCGGCGGCGACCTCGGCCCCGATCATGCGGCCGTAGAGCATCCCGGGCAGCTTCAGGTCGTAGGTGTACTTCGCCCGCCCGGTGACCTTGAGCGGGGCCTCCGACCGCGGGCGCGGCTTGCCCATCTGCTCGAACTGCGGCCAGTCGTCGAGGTCCCACGGCTTGATGTCGCCGACCCCGGCGTGGACCTCCATCGTCTGCGGGGCCGAGGGGAGCCCGGCCTTCGCGGTGAACGTGACGGTGGGTTCCTGGGCCTTCTCTTCCTGTGCCATGGCCTACCCCCTCTTCGCCTTCGCCGCGGCCTCGACGGCCTCGAAGATGCGGCCGTAGGTGCCGCAGCGGCAGAGGTTGCCGGCGAGGCCGGCCTTGATCTGGTCGAGCGTCGGGTGGGCGTTCTTCGCGAGGAGCGCGGTCCCCGACACCACGAAGCCCGGGGTGCAGAAACCGCACTGCAGGGCGTCCTTCTCCACGAAGGCCGCCTGCAGCGGGCTCATCTTCTCCG
>JBGPQQ010000167.1:0-7175 GCA_041489115.1 Vicinamibacteria bacterium
GCTCGTGCGCCTCGCGGTAGCCGTACTCGCGCTGCCAGCGCCGGATGGCCGCGAAGAACGGGTGCGTCCACACGTCGTCCAGGGTGCCCCCCGTGGCGTACACGTCGCGCACGTTGACCGGCGACCAGGGGAAGAAGACGCACGGGCTCACGTCGCCGTTCCAGTTGACGTGGAAGTAGCCCCCGGGGCGCCCGGCGGCGAGACACCCGTTCGACCCGGTGGCTCCGTTCCAGAAGTCCACCACGAAGAGGTGGCGTTCCCGGACGAGCGACCAGGTGCGCTCCCAGAGCCGCAGGCGTTGCCCGGCGGTCATCATCCGGTCGAGGGTCACCGCGCGGCCGATCGGCATGTAGTGGAAGACGAAGACGTAGAGCGCGCCGAGCTCGCCGACGAAGGTGTCGAGCACCGCGTCGGACAGGACCTCGTCGGCGTTGTCGCGCCTGGCGGTGAGCGAGATGCCGAAGAGGACGCCCTCGTGGCCGGAGCGCCGCGCCGCCGCCGTCACCCGGTCGAAGACCTCCGCCCCCCGGCGGGCGTCGGTGCGCTCGCGCATCCCCTCGATCGAGAGGGCGGGGCTCAGGTTGCCGAGATCGCCGAGGCGGCGGGCGACCGCGTCGTCGATCAGGGTGCCGTTCGAGTAGACGATGAAGAAGCAGTCGGGGTGACGCTCGGCGAGCTCGAGAACTCCGCGGCCGCCCTCACGCCACGCGAAGGGCTCGCCGCCGGTGAGGACGAAGAACCGGCTGCCCCAGCTGTCGCGCGCGTCGCGGATCAGCCGGTCCACGGTGGCGAAGTCGAGCTTCTCGCCGTGGTTGCCCGAGTTCGCGTAGCAGCCCTCGCAGCGGAGGTTGCAGGCCTTGCCCGGGCTGATCGCGAGGAAGTCGGGCGGGTTGCACCCGTGGCGCGCGCGAAAGCGGTCCTTGGCGGGCTCGTCGTCCCGGTGGACGAGCACGTCGGTCAGCAGCGTCTTCAGGAGCGCCCGCAGCGCCGGCCGGCCGAGGCGCCGCTCGGCCAGCGCGCGTTCCGCCACCTGGAGGAGCGCGAGGCCGAGGGCCGCCTTGTCCTGCTCGACCGCCGGGGGGTGGCGCAACTCGGAGGCCGGACGCAGGGCCCGCGCGCGCAGGCGGATCTCGACCCGGTTCGCCAGGGCGCGGCGGATAGGCGCGATCGTCCCGACGGCGCGGGCGCTCCAGGCGAGCGCGTCGAAAGTCCAGTCCCCCAGGGTTCCGTGCGTGCGGGCCATGGCACCCTCCCGGGTCCGGTTCCCTCTGCGCGTGGGACTCCCTTCCATTGCGGACCCGGAGCTCCGCTCCGTTCAATGGACCGCCCCTGAGCCGTTCGGCTCATGGGCAATCGTCATGGGTCCGGCCGTAAACTGCGTGCTGGGTCGAGGAGCGAACAATGGTGTCGAAACAGGCGATCGATTCCTTCCTGTCGTGCCGGCGCATCGCGGTCGTGGGGGTTTCCCGGGACCCGAGGGACTTCAGCCGGGCGGTCTTCCGCGCCTTCGTCGAGCGCGGCTACGACGCCGTCCCCGTGAACCCGGCGGGCGGCGAGGTGGACGGGCGCCGCTCGGCGAGCCGCGTGGGCGAGGTGCAGCCCCGGGTCGAGGCGGCCTTCCTCATGACGCCGCCGGCCGCGACCGAGCAGGTGGTCCGCGAGTGCGCCGAGGCCGGCGTGAAGCGGCTCTGGATGCACCGGGGGGCCGGCCAGGGGGCGGTGAGCCCCGAGGCCGTCGCCCTTTGCCGTGATCGGGGCATCGAGGTCGTGGACGGCGAGTGCCCGTTCATGTTCCTTCCCGACGCCGGCTGGTTCCACGGCGTGCACCGCTTCTTCCGGCGCCTCGGCGGGCGCCTCCCGAGCTAGCGCCATGCGCCCCCGCCTGCGCTTTCTCGACGACGCCCTCGTCTCCCGGATCCTCGACGAGGCGCACGACCTCCTGGCGACGCTCGGCGTGGAGGTCCACAACGACGCGGCGACCGAGCTCCTGCTCGGGCACGGGGCGCGGAAGGACGAGCGCGAGCGCGTCCTCATTCCCGCCCCCGTGGTCGACCGTGCGCTCCGTGCGGCGCCGCACGCCGTGCGTCTCTTCGACGCGCTCGGCCGTCAGACACACGAGCTCGGCGGCGACGCCGTCTACTTCACCCCGGGCTCCGCGGCCATCCACGTCCTCGACGGTGACACGGGCCGCATCCGGACTCCGACGACCGCCGACTACGTCCGCTACGCGAAGCTCGTGGCCGGCCTGCCCCACATCGCCGCGCAGTCGACCGCCCTCATCCCCGCCGACGTGCCGGAGGGGATCCAGGACAGCTTCCGGCTGTTCCTGTCGCTCCTCCTCGGCGAGAAGCCGGTCGTCACCGGCGCCTTCAGCGCGGCGGGCTTCGAGGTCATGCGCGACCTGCAGCTCGCGGTGCGCGGGACGGCGGACGCGCTCCGCGCGAAGCCGCTCTGCGTCTTCTCCTGCTGCCCCACCGCGCCCCTGAAGTGGAGCTACGAGACGAGCCAGAACGTGATCGACTGCGCGCGCGCAGGTGTGCCGGTCGAGTTCGTGTCGATGCCGCTCGCCGGCTTCGTCGCTCCCGTCACGCTGGTGGGCAGCGTCGTCCAGCACGCGGCGGAGACCCTCTCCGGCGTCGTGCTGAGCCAGCTCGCCTCGGCGGGGACCCCGGTCGTGTGGGGCGGCTCGCCGGCCGTCTTCGACATCCGCTTCGAGACGACGCCCATGGGCGCGATCGAGACGATGATGCTCAACTGCGCGAACGCCGAGGTCGGCAAGCGCCTGGGCCTCCCGACCCAGGGCTACATCGCCCTCTCCGACGCGAAGGCCCTCGACGCCCAGGCCGGGCTCGAGACCGGGATGGGCGCGGTGCTGGCTGGCCTCTCCGGCATCAACAGCGTCTCCGGCCCCGGCATGCTCGACTTCGAGAGCTGCCAGAGCCTGGAGAAGCTCGTCCTCGACGACGAGATCTGCGGCATGGTGGCCCGCCTGCGCCGGGGCCTCGAGCCGCGCGACGACTTCCCGTCGCGGCCGCTCTTCGAGGAGCTGCTGCGGGAGAAGCACCTCCTGATCGCCGCCCACACGCGGAAGCACCGGAAGGAGCAGATCCGATTCACCTCCCCGGTCGTCGAGCGGGCGCCGCTCGGGCGATGGCGGGAGGAGGGCGAGACGACGCTCGGCCAGCGGGCGAGCCGCGAGGTGGATCGGCTCGTCGCCGCCTGGGCGCCTTCGCGCCTCCCCGACGAGGCGAAGCGTGCGCTGCGGGAGAGAATGGGCGAGGCGGCGCGCGCGGCCGGTATGGCCGAGCTGCCGATGGTGGAAGCTTGAGGGAGATCGTCCGCTTCGCGAAGCACGAGGCGGTGCCCGAGGCCCGCGAGGTCCTCGCCGCCCAGGGCCTGCCCGAGGAGGTCGCGCTCGCCCCGCGCCTCCGCCGGATCCTCGACGAGGCGATGAGCACGGCCGCCACGCTCGTCGAGCCGCGAGCCGTGTGCGAGGATCTGTCGGCCGACCGCTTCGCGTCCGTCCTCGCCCCCCTCGGGGTCCCCGCCGACGACCTCGTGGTGGGCCGGGTCTACCCGCGCGCCGAAGGCCTCGCCCTCTTCGTGGCGACGCTCGGCGAGGCGCTCCCCGGGCGCATCCGGCAGCTCTTCGACGAGGATGCGCTCGCGGAGGGCTGGATGCTCGACGCCGTGGCCTCCGCGGGCGCCGACCTCCTCGCCGACCGCCTCGCCGAGCGCTTCCGACACGCGCTCGTCGCGCGGGGAATGGACGACGCGCGCGTCCTGCCCTACAGCCCCGGCTACTGCGGCTGGCCGACGCGCGGCCAGCGGCCGCTCTTCGACGCGCTGCGGCCGGAGGAGATCGGGGTGACGCTCAACGACTCCTGCCTGATGTCGCCGATCAAGACCGTCTCGGGCGTGCTGGTAGCCGGCCCCGGCGAGGCCCACCGGTTCCGGCCGGACTTCCCGTTCTGCCACGACTGCCAGACGCACGAGTGCGGGTGGCGCATGGCCTCGGTGCTGGGGAAGGCCTGAGGCGTCCGGAGGAGACGCGATGGAGATCCTGAAGCGGATCGCGGACGCGCTGCAGCAGGGCGACGATCAGCGGGTCGGAGCCCTCACCACCGAGGCCCTCGGGGCCGGCCTCCCGGCGGGGGACATCCTGCAGCAGGGCCTCGTGGCGGGGATGAACGTGGTGGGCGAGCAGTTCCGCCTGCGCGAGATCTTCCTGCCCGACGTGCTCCTCGCCGCGAGGGCGATGTACGCGGGGCTGGACCTCCTGAAGCCACACCTGGCAGCCGAGGGCGTCCCGTCGCGGGGCAAGGTCGTGCTCGGCACCATGAAGGGCGACCTCCACGACATCGGCAAGAACCTCGTGGGGATCATGCTCAAGGGGGCGGGCTTCGAGGTGATCGACCTCGGCCACGACGTGGCGCCCGAGGTCTTCGTGGACGCGGCGGTGAGGGAGGGGGCGACGCTCATCGGCATGTCGGCGCTCCTCACCACGACGATGACCCGCATGCGCGAGGTGGTGGCGCTCGTGAGGGAGCGCGGGCTCGCCGGCAAGGTGCGCACGATCGTCGGCGGGGCGCCGGTGAACGCCGACTTCGCGCGCGAGATCGGGGCGGACGACTACGCCTGCGACGCGGCCCGTGCGGTGGACCGGGTCCGGGCACTCCTGGGGGCGTGAGATGGAAGGCCTGCTCTCGAGGCTGAGGCGTGGTGACGTGCTCGTCGGGGACGGGGCCTGGGGCACCCAGCTCATGGAGCGGGGTCTGCCGGCGGGCCAGCCCCCGGAGTGGTTCGCGCTCGAGAAGCCGGAGACGATCGAGGAGGTGGCGCGGCTCTACGTCGAGGCGGGGGCCGACCTCGTCACCACCGACACGTTCGGGGGGACGTCGTTCCGCCTCGAGCTCCACGGCCTCGACGGGGAGCGCGACCGCATCAACCGGCAGGCGGTGGAAGCCGTGAAGCGCGCGGTGGCGGGCCGGGCGCTCGTCTCGGCCTCGGTGGGCCCGTCGGGGCACCTGCTCGAGCCGTTCGGCGACACCTCGCCCGACGCGGTGGAGGCGGCGTTCGCCGATCAGATCGCGACCCTGGCGTCCGCCGGGGCCGACGTCCTCTGCATCGAGACGATGGGCGACCTCACCGAGGCCACGCGCGCGGTGAAGGCCGCGAAGGAGGTGGCGCCGGGAGTGCCCGTGATGGCGACCATGACCTTCGAGCCCACGCCTCGGGGCTACTTCACGGTGATGGGCGTGAGCATCGAGAAGGCCGTCGCCGGCCTCGAGGCGGCGGGCGCCGACGTCGTGGGCTCGAACTGCGGCACGGGGATCGGGGACATGGTCTCCATCGCCGGGGTGATGACGCGCGCGACGCGCCTGCCGATCCTCATCCAGCCCAACGCCGGGCTGCCGGAGAGCCGCGACGGGCAGGTGTTCTACAACGAGACCCCCGAGACCATGGCCGCGCGCGTGCCGGAGCTGCTCGACCTGGGCGTCGCCATCGTCGGCGGCTGCTGCGGGACGACCCCGGAGCACACCCGGGCGATCCGCCGGGCGGTGGACGCCTGGCGGGCGAGGGCGCACCGGGCCTGACCAGCCGCCGTCGTCGTTGCCCGAGCCGTCGCTGCCCGGGAGCAGCTCGAGCGTCAGCTCCCGGACGCGTCACCGCACCGGGTCGCAGACGAGAACGCGCCCGCTCCGGGCGGGCAGGGTCGTGGTGACGGCGCCGTCGTGTCGCCCACGGTCCTCGTCGCTCCAGAGGTCGACGACGCGGTGGGGTCCGGGCAGGGGGAAGGACAGGTCCTGTGGCGTGTCGTCCCAATTCAGCAGGCAGGCGATGCGCCGGCTCCCGAGCACGATCGTGCCGACGCGGAGCGAGTCGTCCGCGAAACGGGCGGCGACGCCGGTGGGCGGCTGCAGCTTGCGCAGCATCGCCAGCCGGGCCGGGGGGATCCGGGTCAGGTCGTCGCCCGAGAGCAGCATGCCCCCGGTGGCGTAGATCGACGTCGCGTGGAAGCGGATCTCGTCCTCGCTCAGCTCTCCGGTCAGGACCACCGCGTCGGGGTCGTTCCACCAGAGCCGCCCGTTCTGCCAGTTGCGGAGGAGGTTCTGTCGCGCCGTGCCGGCCACCCGGCTCCAGGAGCGCTTGATGTCGTTCGAGCTGCGCGAGCCATGGACGAGCCCGAGCGAGGCCCAGATCGGGTGGTTGCAGCCCAGGAGGAAGGCGTCGCCGGCGCCGCGCCGCACCGCCTCCATCCCGCGGCGGTAGGCCTCGATCCGCGTGGCCCGAGGATCGTGGAAGCGACCGCCGTGGATCACCCCCCAGAAGTTCGCGTCGAGCTTGAAGTAGCTGCAGCCCCACTCCTCGCGCAGGGTGCGGAACACGAGCTCGAGGTGCTGCTGCGCCCCGGGGTGGGTTCCGTCGAGCGCGTACCACGGGCCGTGGCGCCAGCCGCCGAAGCTGACCTTGTCGGCCGGCAGCGGCTCGCCCTCCGCGTCCTTCACGAACCACTCGGGATGGCTCGCGAAGAGATGCGATCCCTTCTCCGCGATGAACGGGGCCACCCAGATCGCCGGCTCGAAGCCGCGCTCGCGGATCCGCCGGAGGACGCCGCGGACGTCGCCGCCGAACGCGGGGCCGGTCTCCAGCCAGTCGCCCATCGCCGGCTGGTAGCCGTCGTCGATCTGGACGTACTTCAGTCCCGGCGTGCTCGTGGCGATGACGTCGAGGTTGTCGAGGACCTGCTGCCCGGTGACCCGGGGCCCGAAGCAGTACCAGGAGCACCAGCCCGACGGCGGCACGGGGAAACGCAGCGGGGGGTGGTTCTCGACGAGGCGCCCCGCGAGCCCGTCCAGGAGCGGTGCGCGCTCCTTCCCCGTGCGGAACGTGAGCTCCTCGAGCTCCCAGGTCTCGCCCGGGCGGAGCTCGAGGCCTTCCGTGTCGATCGCCGCTTCGATGGTGGCGCCCCGTAGGTCGAACTGGCCGCTGAAGCGGCGGCAGGAGGTGAACGCCAGCAGGTGATGGACGTCGTCCGCGGGAGCGAGCGTCACCAGGCCGTAGACCACGGCGGCGCCCTCCGGCTGCGGGAGCTTGTAGTGGCGGGCGTCGGTGTAGTCCCCGAGCGCCCGCGGCTCGCCCCGGGTGCCGCCCGTCTGGCTGAGCATCTGGAA
>JBGPQQ010000168.1:0-7108 GCA_041489115.1 Vicinamibacteria bacterium
CCTGGCTCGAGGCCGGCGCCTGCCTGTCCACGAGAACCGTCTGCGTCAGGTCGAGCTTCAGGCGCGGGGCGGGCGTCGCGTTCACCTTCACGTCGGGGTCGAGGGCGCGGAACGTCACGGCCACGGTGGCGTTCGCGGCGGCTTTCTTCGCGGGCGTGAACGCGGCGGTCACGTCGAAGTGCCGCGCGGAGAGGGCCAGGGCGGCGGCCGGAACGAAGACGAGGACGAGCGTCTTTCGGATCATCCCCTGATGATATCGGTTCCAGGGGACGGTCGGGCGCTCCGCGGACGTGGTGGCGTGCATGGTCAAAAGACGTCAACGCCGGCGGGCCACCCGCGAGCGCACGATAAGATTACTGGCTGTGATCCTGGATATTCAACAGCGCCTCGCCGGCGCGGCGAGGAGCGCAGCCCGAGCCGCCATCGACGGCGACCTCCGGGACGTCTCCTTCCAGTACCCGCCCCGCGTCGAGCTAGGCGACCTCGCCCTGACCGCCCCCTTCGATCTCGCGAAGACGCTCCGCCGCAAGCCCCGCGAGATCGCCGAGCGCCTCGCGCAGGAGCTCGCCTCGGCGGCGGGCGTCCGGCGGGCCGAGGTCGCCGGCGGGGGTTACGTGAACCTCTTCCTCGACCGCGGGGCGTTCGCGCTCGAGGTGACGAGCGGCCTGACCGAGGGACGCGAAGCGCCGAAGCGGCCGGGCCACGTGATCGTCGAGCACACGAGCATCAACCCGAACAAGGCCGCCCACATCGGCCACCTCCGGAACGCCTGCCTGGGCGACACGTTCGTGCGCGTGCTGCGCCACCGCGGCTACGACGTCGGCGTGCAGAACTACATCGACGACACCGGCGTCCAGGTGGCGGACGTGGTGGTGGGCTTTCTCCACCTCGAGAAGAAGACGCTCGCCGACGTCGAGGCGATCCCGGGCAAGTTCGACTACTACTGCTGGGACCTCTACGCGAAGGTGGGCGACTTCTACGCCGCCCTTCCGGCGAACAAGGTTCTCCAGGCCGAGGCCCTCCACGCGATCGAGGCGGGCGGGAACGACACCGCCCGGCTCGGCGAGCACGTGGCCCGCCGGATCGTGGACTGCCACCTCGCGACGATGGCGCGGCTCGGGATCCGCTACGACCTCCTCGCCCACGAGAGCGACATCCTGCGCCTGCACTTCTGGAACCGCGCCTTCGAGCTGCTCGAGGAGAAGGGGGCCATCCGCCTCGAGACGGAGGGCAAGAGCGCGGGCTGCTGGGTGCTGCCCATGGGCGAGGGCGACGACGCGGTCGACGAGGACAAGATCATCGTCCGCTCGAACGGCACCGTGACGTACACCGGCAAGGACATCGCCTACCAGCTCTGGAAGCTCGGGAAGCTGGACCGCGACTTCCGCTATCGCCTCTACCGGACCGCGCCGGACGGGCATCGGCTCTGGACGACGACCAGCGGCGAGGGCGAGGCGGGCGCGCCGGCGTTCGGGCACGCGGAGGGGGTCTACAACGTCATCGACGTCGGCCAGTCCTACCCGCAGCGGGTGGTGAAGGCGGGCGTCGCCGCCCTCGGCTACGCGGAGGCGGCGGAGGGCTCGCACCACCTCGCCTACGAGAAGGTCGTGCTCTCCCCCGCCACCGCGCGGGCCCTCGGCGACGCGGTGTCGGAGGACGAGACGGCGGTCAAGGTGTCGGGGCGGAAGGGCCTCGGCGTGAAGGCCGACGACCTCATCGGCGCCCTCGTCGCGAAGGCGAAGGCCGAGGTGGACGCGCGCGACCCGGAGCGGGACGCGGCGGGACGCGAGGCCACGGCCACCGCCGTGGCCACCGGAGCCCTCCGTTACTTCGTGATGAAGTTCGGGCGCACCCGCATCATCACCTTCGACATGGAGGAGGCCCTCGCGTTCACCGGGGAGACCGGGCCCTACGTCCAGAACGCCGTCGTCCGCGCCCGCAACATCTTCGGGAAGCTCGAGGCGGAGGGCCACCGGGTCGCCGATCTCCTGGCCCGCGCCCGCTCCCTCAACCTCGGGGCCTTCCTCTCGGGCGAGGAGGGCGACGAAGTGTGGTCGCTGCTCCTGCTCATGGCTCGCAGCGAGGAGGTGGCCGAGCAGGCGATCCGCGCGGAGGACGTGGCCCTCGTGGCCAAGCACGCCTTCGCCGTCGCCCAGGCCTTCCACTCGTACTACCAGAAGCCGAGGTACTCCCTGCTCTACGCCGAGACGGAGGACCTCCGGGCCTGCCGCACCCTCGTCGTGGACGCCGTCGTCCGCCAGATGGAGGTCCTTCTGGGCCTCCTCGGCATCCCCGTGCCGGAACGCATGTGATGCGGCCGATGATCGGGGTCACGCTCGGGGACGGCGACGAGCCGGGCCTCCACGCCATGCGCGAGGACTACGTGCGGTCCGTCGAGCAGGCGGGAGCCATCCCCGTGGTGCTGCCCCCGGTCCGCCCCGAGGACGTGACGGCTCTTCTCGACCGGCTGGACGGCGTGCTGCTGTCCGGCGGCGTGGACGTGGACCCTGTCCTCTACGGCCAGGCCCCCCACCCGAAGCTCGGGCGGGTCAACCGGCGGCGGGACGACTTCGAGCTGGCGCTCACCCGGGAGGCCCTCCGCCGCGACCAGCCGATCCTCGCTATCTGTCGGGGCCATCAGGTGTTAAACGTTGCGACCGGGGGAACACTGGTCCAGGACATCCCGTCCATCGTAGAGGGAGGGATGGAGCACGCTGCCCCGGGGCCACGCTGGCGACGGTCGCACCGCGTCGACGTGACGGCTTCCTCCCGCCTCCGCGAGATCCTCGGGGACGACACGCTTTCTGTGAACAGCCTTCACCACCAGGCCGTCGATCGAGTCGGGCAGGGCCTGCTGGCGTCGGCCCGGTGCCCCGAGGACGGCGTGATCGAAGGCCTCGAGATGCCCGGTCGGCGGTTCGTCATCGCCGTCCAGTGGCACCCCGAGTCGTTCTGGAGCCGGCCCGACTCGTTCCAGCGCCTCTTCGACGCGCACGCCGAGGCGTGTCGGGCGGCGGCCCTCGCTGGCCCCCGAAAGCCCGCCTGGGCCGACGCGGGGGTGAGGGCGTAGGACGATGACCTCGGCCCTCGCGCTTTCGCTCTTCCTGGCCGGCGGGGCAAGAGAGGTTCCGGCCCCTCCCCCGCCGCCCCCGGCGATCAAGTGGGAGAGGAACTTCGACGAGGCGCTCAAGAAGGCGCGGAAGGGCGGCAAGCCGGTCATCGTGGATTTCTGGGCCGACTGGTGCGGCTGGTGCCACCGGCTCGACCGCACGACGTACGCGGACCCGTGGGTCGTGCGCAAGGCCCAGGACTTCGTCGCGGTCAAGGTGAACACCGAGGGCTCGCGCAAGGAGCTGGACGTGGCGCTCAAGTACCAGGTGACGTCGCTTCCCACGATCGTCTTCCTCTCGCCCGAGGGGCGGCAGCTCCTCCGGCTAAACGGCTTCCAGGGGCCGGGTCAGTTCCCGCGCACGCTCGAGGCCGCACTGCAGGTCGCCCAGCACGTCATGAGCTGGGAGGACGCGCTCGCGCGCAGCCCGGACGATCCTCGGCCCCTCCTCGCCCTCGGCACGCACCTCTACGAGCAGGAGTACTTCGACGACGCCCGCGAGCTGCTGAAGAAGGCCGTGGCACGGGACGCCGAGGAGGAGCCCGAGGAGCGCCGCCGGGCCCGCATGCTGCTCGCGATCATCGAGCACGTCACCCACAACTTCGCCGAGGCCGAGAAGCTCGTGAAGGAGGCGCTGGCCCTCCAGCCCGACTCCGAGGACCAGCCCAAGCTGCTCTTCGTCCTCGGGCGGACCTACGTGTCGTCGGGCCGGCAGGCCGAGGGCGTCGCCACCTTCGAGGTGATCGTGCGGGAATACCCGCAGAGCCCGGTCGCGGCCAAGGCGCGCGAGACGCTCGTCAACCTCGGCCGGCGCTGACGGGCTCTCCTCAGGCGGCGAGGAGCCGCCGCAGCTCCGGCAGGCCCGCGGCGAGCGCCTCCGCGCCGGCGGCGGCGAACGACGGGATGCGCGTCGGCCGCATCCAGCCGGATTCGCCGATGGCGGGCGCGATCACGAGGTCGGCCCCGACCAGCTCCGCCCGCGTGCGCCCGCGCACGAGGGTGAGGCCGGCCCGGAGGGCGATCGCGATGAAGGAGTCCGCCGCCGGCCACCGGCCACCCGCGTTGCAGTCGATGGCCAGGACGAAGCCCTGCTCCCCGGCCATCTCGCGGGCGAGGCGTACGGGCACGACCTCGGTCACGCCCCCGTCCACGAGGCGACGCCCGTTCCAGACGAACGGCGGGAAGACACCGGGGAAGCTGCAGGAGGCCCGGACCGCGTCGCGCAGGCTGCCCTCGCGGAAGACGACTCCCTCGCCGGTGTCCACGTCGGTGGCCAGGACCACGACCGGAACGCGCAGGGCCTCGAAGCCGTCCGTGGGGAGGAACTCGTCGATGAGCGCCCCGAGGCGGCTGCCGGACAGGAGGCCGCCGCCCCAGCCGCGCACCCACATCCAGGGGTGAAGGCGCGAGGCCTGGTCCACGAGCCGCTCGAGATCGGCCCCGCCCGCCCAGGCGGCGGCCACGAGCGCCCCGCCGCTCACCCCCGCGATCCCGGCCACCGGGATGCCCGCGCGCTCCAGCGTCCTCAGGACGCCGGCGTGCGCCGCGGCGTGGGCGCCGCCCCCGGAGAGCGCGAGGTAGAGCGGCCTCACGGGTTAGGCACCACCGGCCACGGGCTCCGAGCGAGGCGGATTCACTCCGCCGAGCGAGGGGGGGGTCTGAGGGGGGTGCGACGCAGCATCCCCCTGTCCAAGATGGATCTCCTGGAGCGAGAGGATGTCGGTCGCCCGCTCGCGCAGGGCGCGGATGGCCTGCACGGTGGCGGCGGTGGCGGTGAGGGTCGTGACCACGAGCACGTTGTGGAGGACGGCGCTCTTGCGGATGGCGCCGTCGTCGTAGAACGACTCGCCGCCGAGCGGGGTGTTGAAGACGATCCGGATACGGCCGTCCTTGATGTGGTCCACTACGTTCGGCCGGCCCTCGTGGACCTTGTACACCATCTCCGCCGGCACGCCGTGCGCGTTCAGGTACTCGGCGGTCCCGCGCGTGGCCAGGACGTGCAGCCCCATCTCGTGGAGAGCCTTCGCGTGGGGGAGCACCCCGGCCTTGTCGAAATCGTTCACCGAGATGAAGACGTCGCCCGAGGTCGGGATCGTGAAGCCCGCCGCCTGCTGCGACTTGGCGAAGGCGATCCCGAAGTCGTTCGAGATCCCCATGACCTCGCCGGTGGACTTCATCTCGGGGCCGAGCAGGATGTCGGCCCCCGGGAACTTCAGGAAGGGGAAGACGGACTCCTTGACGAAGATGCGGTTGACCTTCAGGTCCTCGACGAGCCCCTGCTCCGCGAGGGTGCGGCCGGCCATGATCCGGGCCGCCACCTTCGCGAGGGGCACGCCGGTGGCCTTGCTCACGAAGGGAGTGGTGCGCGAGGCGCGCGGGTTCACCTCCAGCACGTACACCACGTCGTTCTTGATCGCGTACTGGACGTTCATGAGGCCCTTGACGCCCAGGGCCATCCCGAGCCGGCGGGTGTAACTCCGGATCGTCTCGAGGTGCGGCGGCGTGATCTTGTAGGTCGGCAGCACCATCGCAGAGTCGCCCGAGTGGATGCCCGCCTCCTCGATGTGCTGCAGGATCCCGCCGATCACCACCCGCTCGCCGTCCCCGAGGGCGTCCACGTCCACCTCGAACGCGTCCTCGAGGAAGCGGTCCACGAGGATCGGGTGCTCGGGAGAAGCCTTGACCGCCTCGCGGACGTACCCCTCGAGGCGGCTCGCGTCGTAGACGATCGCCATCGCCCGCCCGCCGAGCACGTAGGACGGCCGCACCAGGACAGGGTAGCCGATCCTCTCCGCGATCTCCTTCGCCTCCTCGAGCGAAACGGCGGTCCCGCTCTCCGGCTGCGGGATGTCCAGCTCGCGGAGGAGCGCGCTGAAGCGCTTGCGGTCCTCGGCGGCGTCGGTGGCGTCCGGGCTCGTCCCGAGGATCCTCACCCCGGCCTCGTGGAGCGGGACCGAGAGCCGGAGCGGCGTCTGCCCCCCGAACTGGACCACGACGCCCTCCGGCTTCTCCTTCTCCAGGATGTTCATCACGTCCTCGAAGGCGAGGGGCTCGAAGTAGAGGCGGTCGGAGGTGTCGTAGTCGGTTGAGACCGTCTCCGGGTTGCAGTTGACCATGATGGTCTCGTACCCCTCTTCCTTGAAGGCGAAGGAGGCGTGGCAGCAGCAGTAGTCGAACTCGATGCCCTGCCCGATGCGGTTGGGGCCGCTGCCGAGGATGACGACCTTCTTCCGGTCCGTGGGGTCCGCCTCGCACTCGCGCTCGTAGGTCGAGTAGAGGTACGGGGTGAACGACTCGAACTCCGCCGAGCAGGTGTCCACCCGCTTGTAGACGGGCACGATGCCGGCCGCCTTCCGCGCCGCTCGCACGTCGGCCTCGCCCCGCTTCGTCAGCTTCGCGAGCCGCGCATCCGAGAAGCCCATCCGCTTCGCCTCGCGCAGCGTGTCGACGTCCCTCGCCACGACGCGGCCCTTCTGCTTCGCGAACATCTTCGACCCGATCCTCTTCTCGAGGTCGACGATCTGCTGGATCTGGTCGAGGAACCAGGGGTCGATCCCGGTCATGCGGAAGATCTCGTCGTGGGCCCACCCGAGGTCGAGCGCGCGCTTGACGTAGAAGATGCGGTCGGGGTCGGGGTTGAGGAGTTTCTCGCGGATGCGGTTGTCGTCGAGGTCGGTGCGGGCGAAGCCGCTGATCCCTGTCTCGAGGCCGCGCAGCCCCTTCTGGAGAGCCTCCTTGAACGTGCGGCCAATCGCCATCACCTCGCCCACCGACTTCATCTGGGTGCCGAGGGCGGGGCTCGCGTCCTTGAACTTCTCGAAGGCCCAGCGCGGGATCTTCACGACCACGTAGTCGATGACCGGCTCGAAGGAGGCCGGCGTCACGCGGGTGATGTCGTTCTGGATCTCGTCGAGGTGGTACCCGATCGCCAGCAGCGCCGCGATCTTGGCGATGGGGAACCCGGTCGCCTTGCTCGCGAGGGCCGACGAGCGCGAGACG
>JBGPQQ010000169.1:0-7085 GCA_041489115.1 Vicinamibacteria bacterium
AGCGCATCGTGCAGCTCGCCCCCGACCAGATCCAGGCGCCGCAGGGCTTCCGGGTGGTCAAGATCACGCCGTCCCTCCTCACCCTGAACCTGGAGCGCACGCTGCGGAAGACGATACCGGTCCGCCCGCGCGTGATCGGCCGCCCGGCCCCCGGCTTCGAGGTCGCCGAGATCACGAGCGACCCCGCGGAGGTGCGGGTGGCGGGCCCGCGGAGCCGGCTCCAGGAGATCGAGAGCGCCTTCACCGAGCCGATCTCGGTGGAAGGAGCGGACACGACCGCGACCGAGCTCGTGAACGTGGGGCTCGAGGACCCGCTGCTCCGGCTCGAGGAGGGGAGCCGCGTCCGGGTCACCGCGGCCGTGCGCGAGGCCCGCGAGACGCGCAGCTTCGAGGGGCTGCGCGTCGTCGCCCGCGGCCGCCCCGCCCGCCTGGCCCCGTCCCGCGTGACCGTGTCGGTGGCGGGGCCCGCCTCGCAGGTGCGCGGGCTCGCGCCGGGCGTCCTGCAGCCCTACGTCGCGCTGCCCCGCGACGGTGCCGTGCCAAAGCGCCTCCCGGTGGCGGTGGAGATAGCGTCCGGCCGGGCCGGCATCAGCGTGCTCGAGACGCGGCCGGCTGATGTCTCGGTCCGCGTGCTGCGCGAGGGGAGCCCGCCGTGACCGCGTCGCGGGGCTCGCTCTTCGGCACCGACGGCATCCGCGGGGTGGCCAACGTCCACCCCATGACCCCCGAGCTGGCGCTTGCCCTGGGCCGCGCGGTGACCTTCGTCGCGGGCCGCGGGAAGCGTCATGCGCCCCGCGTGCTGATCGGCAAGGACACCCGTCTCTCGGGCTACATGCTCGAGACCGCGATCGCCGCCGGGGTGACGTCGATGGGAGGGCGCGTGCTCCTGTGCGGGCCGGTGCCCACCCCGGCGGTAGCGCACCTCACGGTGAGCATGCGCGCCGACGCCGGCATCGTCATCAGCGCGAGCCACAACCCCTACGACGACAACGGGATCAAGATCTTCGGCGGGGACGGCTTCAAGCTGCCCGACGCGGTGGAGGACGAGATCGAGACGCTCATCCGCGAGCCGGAGGGGCTCGGCGAGCGGCGCACCGGCCCCGCCATCGGCCGCGCCGTCAAGCTGGAGGACTCCCGCGGGCGCTACGTGGCGTTCGTCAAGAACACCTTCCCCCGCGACCTCACCCTCGACGGCCTGCGGGTGGTGGTGGACGCGGCCCACGGCGCCGCCTACGTGGTGGCGCCCCTCGTCTTCTCCGAGCTCGGGGCCCGGGTCCACGCGCTCGGGGTGCGGCCGAACGGCACGAACATCAACCGCGAGTCGGGGGCGCTCCACCCCGACCACGCGCGCGCCGAGGTGGTCAAGCGCGGCGCGCAGATCGGCATCGCCCTCGACGGCGACGCCGACCGGGTGATCGTGATCGACGAGAAGGGCCAGATCGTGGACGGCGACGCGGTCATAGCCATGTGCGCGACGCGCATGAAGCGGGACGGCGAGCTGCGCCGCGACACCGTCGTCGGCACCGTGATGAGCAACCTCGGCCTCGAGCGCGCCCTCGACACGCAGGGTGTCACGCTCGTGCGCACGCCGGTGGGCGACCGCTACGTGGTCGAGGCCATGCGGAAGGGCGGCTTCAACCTGGGCGGCGAGCAGTCGGGGCACCTCATCTTCCTCGACCACAGCTCCACCGGGGACGGCCTCATCGGCGCTCTCCAGGTGCTGGCCCTGATGATCCGCACGGGAAAGCCGCTCTCCGAGCTGGCGCAGGAGGCGATGGAGCGCGTGCCGCAGGTCCTGGAGAGCGTCACCCTCGCCGCGCGCCGGCCCCTCGAGGACATGGCGGCGCTGCAGACGCTCATCGCGCAGGTCAGGGCGGCGCTCGGCAAGGAGGGCCGCGTCCTCGTCCGCTGGAGCGGCACCGAGCCCAAGCTGCGCGTCATGGTCGAAGGCCCGGACGAGACCCGCATCGGGACGATCGCCCGGGACCTGGTCGCCGCCGCCCGCCGGGACGTCGGGTAAGGGAGGGGACCCATGATCAGCCGAAGGGCATTGCTGTGCATGTGTGCGGCGGTGGCCATTCCGGCCGTCGCCACGACGGGCGAGAGGTCCGCACGCGTGGAGGCGTCCTCGGGCGCGGCTCTCCGTGAGTGGTCGGGCCGGGTCGACCGGCTCCTCGCCTCGGGCGAGCTCGCGGTGCGCCTCACCCGCGACGACACGATGATCCCGGGGCGCCGGCACGAGCGGCTCGCGCAGCTCCACCGGGGCGTGCCGGTCTTCGGGGGCGAGCTGACGCGGCAGAGCGACGCCTCTGGCACCCTCACCGTCTTCGGCACCCTCTACGAGGGAATCGACGTGGACGTCGCCCCGCGACTCGGCCCCGCCGACGCCGAGGCCCGTCTTGCCGCGAGAGGAGGCCGCCCGTTCGGCTCGCGGGGCGGGCCCGAGCTGGTCGTCCTGCCGCTCGAGGGCGGCGGCTACCGCCTGGCCTACCGGGTCCGGGCGTTCTTCGAGGAGAGCCTCGACGTGCGCCAGTCGTTCCTCGACGCGGCGACGGGCGAGCTCCTCCGGGAGTACGGCGACATCCAGAAGCAGGTGGCGGGGACGGGCACGGGCGTCCTGGGCGACCAGAAGAAGATCAGCGTGGCGCCCGGCGGCAGCGGCTTCACGACGAGCGACCGGCTGCGGCCCCCGGCGATCTCCAGCTACGACTTCCGCTTCAACCTGAACCGCTTGATCCTCTTCCTCAACGCCGACGGCTCCCCCTCGAACCTCACGTCCTCCGACCTCGGAACCGACGACGACAACGTCTGGACCGACGGGGCGCTCGTCGACGCCCACGTCTACTCGGGCTACGTCTACGACTACTTCTACAAGCGCCACGGGCGGCGTGGGCTCGACAACGCGAACATCGCCGTCCACAGCATCACGCACGCGCTGCGGCGGGAGGATTGGCGCCTGTACTCGCCGGACACGATCCTGACGTTCTTCGCCAACGCCTTCTACCTCGGCGAGGGCGTCATGTACTACGGGGACGGGCTTCCTCCCAACGTGACCCTCTACGGCCAGCGGGTGAACTACCTCGCCGGCGCGCTCGACGTGGTCGCGCACGAGCTGACCCACGGCGTGACCGACTACACGTCGAGGCTCATCTACCAGGGCGAGCCGGGAGCGCTCAACGAGGCCTTCTCCGACATCATGGCGACGGGCGTCGAGTTCTACTTCCAGCCCGACCGGGCCGACTACCTGGCGGCGGAGGACGTCTTCACGCCGGGGGGCATCCGCTCGCTCCAGAACCCGATGGCGTTCGGCGACCCCGACCACTACTCGATCCGCTACACGGGCCCCGCCGACAACGGCGGGGTGCACATCAACTCCGGCATTGCGAACCACGCGTTCTACCTGGCGATCGAGGGCGGCCGGCACCGCCTGGGCGCCTCGGTCCAAGGCGTCGGCGCCGCCAACCGCGAGCAGATCGAGCGGGTCTTCTACCGCGGCTTCACGAGCTTCCTCGCGCCGAGCGCGATCTTCTCGCAGGCGCGGGCCGCCACCATCCAGGCCGCGCGCGAGCTGTACGGGCAGGGCAGCCCCGCCGAGACCGCCGTCACCCAGGCGTGGACCGCCGTGGGCGTCAGCTGAGGAGCCCCCGATGATGGGACTCGAGAGACGACTCGCCCTCGCCGCGCTCGCGGCGGCCCTGGTGACCACGTCGGCCTCCCCCGCCCGGGCGCAGGCCACGACCCCGAAGCCCGCGAAGCCGGCCGCGCGCGCCGTGGCCCCGGTGCCCGACCGCTTCCGGCTCGTCCTGAACGCCTCCTTCTGGCCCGTCAAGACGAGCTTCAGCGAGTCCCGGACGTTCACGGAATACGCGGAGCAGACCACGATCCGCACGAGCTACGAGGCGGGCACCGGCTTCGGCCCCGACGTGGCCCTCCAGGTGAGCCTCTTCCGTGGGCTCGGCCTCCTGGTCGGCTACTCCTACGCCAGCCGGGACGTGACCGGCCAGGTCGACGTCTCGCGCCCCCACCCGCTCTACCTGGACCGCAACCGCAGCGCGTCGTCCGAGATCTCCGGCTACGGCCTCACCGAGGGCGCCCTCCACCTCGACCTCGCGTACGCGCGCGCCGCCGGGCACCTCGACTGGGCGCTCTTCGCCGGGGCGACGCTGTTCCAGGTCGAGGCCGACCTCCTCCAGAGGCCCGCCTACGACGACGTCTACCCCTACGACGAGCTCACCATCACCTCGACCCCGTCGACGACGGTCAAGGAGAGCCCGACCGGCTTCAACGTGGGCGGCCGGCTCGACTATCGCTTCGGCCGTTCGCGGCGGTTCGGCGCCGGCGTCCAGGTCCTCTACAGCACGGCGAGCGTGAAGCTGAAGGCGGAGCCGGCCGCGAGCGACGCCCGCTTCGACGCGGGCGGGCTTTCGGTCGGCGCCGGGTTGCGCGTCTACTTCTGACCCGTCGCCCTGGGATCGTCGCCGCGCGCCGTCAGTCCGGGATCGCCCGCAGGTCGCCCGGCCGCTGGAGCCGGGCGACGAGCCGGGCGGCATCGTAGACGAACTGGTAGCGGCCCGAGCCTGCCTCGACCGCGACGTCCTCGCCCTCCTGCACGGCGCGCTTCACGCCCGGCGCCGCCGCGACCGGACCTCCGCTCTCGCTCACTCCGGCGAGCGTCGCCGCGGGCAGGCGGATCGTGCCGTGCGTGTTGGGCGGCACGGTGGCCGAGACGGTCAGCTTGCCGTCGGCCAGGGCCCAGCCGGAAGCGGCCTCGCCGTAGAGCGTCTGCAGCCGCGCCTCGGCGGAGGTGAGGCCACCGCCGGGCTGCGGCTGGACGAGCACGTGCTTGTAGCCGGGCTCCTGCGGAGAGGTCTCGAGGCCCGCGACCACCCGGTACATCCACTCGCCGATCGCGCCGTAGGCGTAGTGGTTGAACGAGTTCATTCCGGCGTCCTGGAAGCTGCCATCGGGCTTCAGGCCGTCCCAGCGCTCCCAGATGGTCGTCGCGCCATGCTTCACCGGGTAGAGCCAGGACGGGTAGTCCTGGCGGTTGAGCAGCATGTAGGCGACGTCCGTGTAGCCGTAGCGGCTCAGCACGTGGCACAGGTACGGCGTGCCGACGAAGCCCGTCGTGAGGTGGCCCCGGGTCTTCACCTCGGCGGCGAGACGGCGCGCCGCCTCCGCCCGCAGCTCCTCGGGCAGCAGGTCGAACTGGAGCGCGACGGCGTAGGCCGTCTGGGTGTTCTCGCCGACCCGGCCGGAAGCCGTCACGAACTCCTTGCGGAACGCCTCCTTGATCCTCGGGAGGAGGGCCGCGTACTCCGCCGCCTCGTCCTTCTTCCCGAGCACGGCCGCCGCCCGCAGCACGAGGTCGGTCGAGTGCGCGTAGAACGCGGACGCGATGAGGTCCTTGCCGGTCGTGGCCCCGGGGTAGTCGGACGCCGTCGTGGCGAAGGCGAGCCAGTCGCCGAAGTGGAAGCCGGTCGTCCACAGGTCCTTGTCCCCGGCTTCGCGCCGCATGTACTCGACCCACGCCTTCATGCTCGGGTACTGCCGCTCGAGGAGGCGGGTGTCGCCGTAGCTGAGGTACATGTTCCACGGGATGATCGTGGCCACGTCGGCCCACGCCGCCGAGCCGCCGGAGAACTGGTCTCCCTGGCTCAGCACGTCGGGGACCACGAACGGGACGCTGCCCTTCGCGTTCTGGTCGGCGGCCACGTCGCCGAGCCACTTCGTGAAGAAGCCGGTCACGTCCATGTTGAAGGCGGCGGTGCGGGAGAAGACCTGCGCGTCCCCCGTCCAGCCCAGCCGCTCGTCGCGCTGCGGGCAGTCGGTCGGCACGTCCACGAAGTTGCCCTTCTGGCCCCAGCGGATGTTGTGCTGGAGCTGGTTCAGCATCGGGTTCGACGTGGTGAACTGGCCGGTCACCTTCATGTCCGAGTGGACGACGACGCCGACGAGGCCGTCGAGGGTCGGCTCGCCGGGCCAGCCCTCGACTGCCACGTAGCGGAAGCCCTGGAAGGTGAAGTGCGGCTCGTACACCTCGTCGGTGCCGCCCTTGAGGACGTAGGTCACCCGCTGCTTCGCCGCGCGCAGGTTGGCGGTGTAGAAGTTCCCGGCCTTGTCGAGCACCTCGGCGTGGCGCAGGGTCACCGCCGTGCCGGCGGGCCCGCGCACCTTGAGCCGCAGGTGGCCGACCATGTTCTGTCCCATGTCGAAGACCGTCTCGCCGGCGGGTGTCTTCAGGATCTTGACCGGCCGGACCTCCTCGATCCGCCGGACGGGCGGCCCCGCCGGGGCGATGAGCGCGCGCTTTTCCGGCTCGGCGACGCGCACGGGGGCCCAGTCCTTGTCGTCGTATCCAGTCGCACTCCAGCCGGGACGCTCGAGCCGCGCGTCGTAGGTCTCGCCCATGTAGATGTCCGACGCGAGGATGGGGCCGGTCGCCGACTTCCAGGTCCCGTCGGTGCCCACTGTATCGACCCGGCCGCCCTCGTACTCGATGCGGAGCTGGCACAGCAGCGCCAGGCGCTCGCCGTAGAGGTTGCGCTTGTCCCCCCACGCGAGAAAGCCGCGGTACCAGCCGTCGCCCAGCGTGGCGCCGATCGCGTTTGCGCCGGGTCGCAGGAGCCTCGTCACGTCGTAGGTCTGGTACTGGAGGCGGTGGCGGTAGCTGGTCCAGCCGGGGGTCAGGAGCTCGTCGCCCACGCGCTGGCCGTTGATCTCCAGCTCGTAGAGGCCGAGGCTCGTGACGTAGGCGCGGGCCGAGCGCACCGCGCCCTTCACCGCGAACGCGCCGCGCAGCATCGGCGCGGGCTGCGACGTCTTCGTGTCCTCGTTCGCGGCGGCCTCGATCCAGCGGGCCTTCCAGTCCTCGGGCTTCAGGAGCCCTATCTCCCAGGAGGCCGGCGCGCTCCAGGCCGAGGCGCGGCCGGAGCCGTCCCAGGCGCGCACGCGCCAGGTGTAGCGCCGCGAGGACTCGAGCTCGGGGCCGCCGTAGGGGACGTGGACGGACCGGTCCGAGGCGACCCGTCCCGTGTCCCAGAGCGTCTTCCCGTCGCGAGTGACCTGCACCTGATAGGCGGACT
>JBGPQQ010000170.1:0-7070 GCA_041489115.1 Vicinamibacteria bacterium
CGGGGTCTGGCACGATGCGGCCAATTCGCAGCCCAAGCCAGTTCAGTGGGAGGGTGCGGCTCTCTGCTACCATCCGAGCAGATGATCGGCCAGGCGATCAAGCACTATCAGGTCGAGGAGCTGCTCGGGCAGGGCGGCATGGGCGCCGTCTACAAGGCCCGCGACACCCGCCTCGGCCGGCTGGTCGCGCTCAAGGTGCTGCTCCCCGAGTTCACGCGCGACGAGGACCGCAAGGGCCGCTTCCTGCAGGAGGCGCGCGCGGCGGCCGCGGTGACTCACCCCGCGATCGCCCAGGTCTACGACGTGGACGAGGGGCCCGAGGGCCTCTTCATCGCGATGGAGCTCGTCGAGGGCAAGACGGTGAAGGCCCTCATCCAGGGGCGCGAGCTGGACCTCCTCGGCGCCCTCGAGATCGCCCAGCAGGTCGGGAGCGGGCTCCAGAAGGCGCACGAGGCGGGCATCGTCCACCGCGACATCAAGCCCGAGAACATCGTCGTCACCCCCGACGGTCACGCCAAGATCCTCGACTTCGGCCTCGCCAAGCTCCTCGAGCCGACGGCGCCCCAGGCGCCGGAGGGCATCTCCCACATGGAGACGCTCGCGAAGACGCAGGCCGGCTTCGTCCTCGGCACGCTGCGCTACATGAGCCCGGAGCAGGCGCGCGGGCAGGCGGTGGACCACCGCAGCGACATCTTCTCCCTCGGCATCGTCCTCTACGAGATGGTGACCGGGCAGCTGCCGTTCTCCGGAAACACCGCCCTCGACACGCTCCACGCGATCGCCTTTGAGGAGACGCGGCCGATGACGGCCCTGCGGCCGAACCTGCCGCCCTCGCTCCAGCGGGTCGTGACCCGCTGCCTGCGCAAGCGGGCCCAGGACCGCTACCCCGACGCGAAGGAGCTGGTGGGCGATCTCAAGACGGTCCAGCGCGAGGTGGAGAGCGGGATCTCGAGCAAGGCCCCGCTGGGCGTGCGCCTCCAGGAGCAGTGGCGCTCGCTCCGCGACCGGACGCTCGGCGAGTGGCTCCTCCCCGGGGCCTTCCTCGTGGTCGCGCTCACGGTTCTTCTCTCCATCTTCTTCCGCCCCTCGGCCGAGGGCGTCATCCCCGGCTTGTTCTTCCCCGGCATCGCGGGGCTGCTCGTCTGGCGTCGCTTCCGCCACCGGCGCTTGCGCCTCGCCCGCCGCCTCGTGGCGAAGGTCCGCAAGATGCCCGAGGTCCGGCTGGTCGCCCTCGACGGCATGCGCTTCACTCTCGTGGCCGACCGCGCGCAGGCCAAGACCTACGTCCGGGCCAACGCCCTCCTCGACTCGGTGAACTCCAGCATGTTCTTCGGCAACCCCTTCACCCTCGTCATTCGCGAAGGGCTCCCGCCCGATGAGGAGAAGGCCCTCCTGTCCGGCCCGGGCGTCCTGTACGTCCGCGAGCACGAGGCGGTCCCCTCCGCCCTGCCGGGCCGACCCGCCTGACCGGCCGGACGCGTGGGAGGCGAGGGGGCGGTTTGACCCGAGCGGCTGGCTTTCCGGTACAGTAGGGGGTGAGGGCCCTTTGGCCCGACCCGCCGGTCCGGGACCCTCGGCCGGCGTTCCCAGGAGGAGAATCCGATGAAGACGATCGCCAAGCTCGGCCTCGCTCTCGTCCTCGTGGCGGGCCTCGTGGCCGTCGCGACCGCCGGCGACGAGACGACGCTCACCGGCAACATCATGTGCGCGAAGTGCGCGCTCAAGAAGGCCGACGCCACCAAGTGCCAGGACGTCCTGGTGGTGGAGGACGGCGGCAAGAACACCGAGTACTACATCGAGAAGAACCCCGTGGCCGAGAAGTTCGGCCACGTCTGCCAGAGCGTCAAGCCGGCTGTGGTCACCGGCAAGGTGACGGAGAAGGACGGCAAGAAGTGGATCTCCGCCACCAAGATGGAAGAGAAGAAGAGCTGACTCTCTTAGGGGGGATGCTCCGTCGCATCCCCCCTCTCACCCCCCTCTCGCTCCGGGCGGAGTGAATCCGCCCTCGCTCGCGCCCGTAGCTGATCTGCCGGGCGCGGTGCGCCCCCCAGAACCCCCCGGCCCGAGCCAACCCATCAGCGGGCCTCTGCGATCCGGGCGTAGATCGCGAGCAGGCGGCCGATCGCCTCGTCGCGCTCGAAGCCGGGCGGGAGCGTGACGCGGCCGTTCACGGCATCGGCGAGGGCGCGGGCCAGCCCCTCGACGTCGCCCCAGCGGACGAGCCCCGGCCCGGGATGCCATTCCACCACCCCCCCCGATTCCCAGGCGACGACCGGCACGCCGAAGCTGAGCGCCTCGAGGCCGACGAGGCCGAAGGGCTCCTGCCAGCGGGGCGGCAGGAGGAGCGCCCGCGCGCGGCGGTAGAGGCCTGACAGACGGTCCCGCTCGACCCAACCCAGCACCTCGAGCCCGGGACCCAGGCGCGCCGCCCGCGCCGCGAGCTCCCCGCGCAGCGGGCCCGTCCCCGCCATGACGAGCGGCAGGTCCACGCCGGAGCGGCGCCACGCCTCGACGGCGTCCCGGACGCCCTTCGCCTCCACCAGGCGACCCGCGAACAGGATGCAGGGCGGGCCGCTCGCCGTGGCACCGGGATCGAGGCCGTGGACGAAGGGCGGGACGACGTGCACGCGCGGCGACGGCACGCCGGCCGCCACCAGCTCCTCCCGCATGTAGCGCGACAGGACGGTGATCGGCAGCCGCCGCGCCGCGAGGAGGCGCCGCTCGGTGAGCGCGTGGACCTCCCGGAAGTAGGCCTGGTCCTCGAAGCAGGAAGAGCACAGCTCGCGCGTCATCGGCCGCCGGCAGACCTCGCCGCCCAGCGTCCACTTCCCCCGCATAGGGCAGAAGAACCGGTGGTCCTGCACCGTGAGCAGCGCGTCCGTGTGGCGCGCGGCCCACTCGAGCACCACGGGGTTGACGACGTTGTGGACGTGGATCACGTCGGGCGAGAAGCCGGTCACGAGATCGTCGAGGTCGACCGGCGATTCCGCCCGCGCCTCGAGACCCGGCCGGAGGTCGACCGTGCACGCGGGCCTCACCGTTCCGTCGTCTTCGCCGACGGCGAGCCGGACCTCGTGGTCCGCGGCGAGGCCGTCGAGAACGCCGAGCATCCAGGTGTAGGCCCCGCCCCGGTCGGTCAGCCGGTCGGCCACGTGCAGGATCCGCATGCGGCCTCACAGCATAGCCCCGCTGGTCCTCGATCCGCGGAACATCCCGCGTCTGTGTTACGTTCTTCGAAGGCGGTCGCCAGGAGGGACGAGTGCTGGACGCGGAGGACATCCTCAACGGGCTGGTCAGGGGTGCTTTGAGCGGCCGGGGGAAGTCGTGGCGGCGCGCCGGCCGCGCCGTGCGGGGCAGCGGGCTCGTCAATGTGCAGACGCTCCTGGCCGCCGCCGGCGTGGCGTGGGGCCTCTACGAGACCTGGCAGAGCCAGCAGGGCCAGGGCCAGGCGTCGCCGGCCGGGTACCAGCCGGCGGGCTCGCCACCCGCGCCCGGGCCCCTCGCGACGCCACCACCCCTGCCCGGCGCCACGGCTCCGGCGCCGCCCGCCGGGGAGGCGGGGTTGCCCGCGCCCGTGCTCCAGCTCATGCGCCTCATGATCTCGGCGGCCCGGGCCGACGGCGAGCTCGGCCCCGCCGAGCGCGAGCGGATCCTCGCCGAGACCCGGGAGGTCGGCGCCGAGGCGCTCGTGGCGCGGGAGATCGATTCTCCGCGGCCACTCGGCGAGATCGTGGCCGGCGTGACCGACCCTGCCTTCAAGGAGCAGCTCTACACCCTCGCCTACACCATCGTGCGCGCCGACGAGTCGGTGACCGGCGGGGAGCGCATCTACCTCGCGCAGCTCGCGGACCGCCTCTCCCTCGACGCGGCCGCCGTCTCCCGCCTCGAGGCGGAAGCCGGGGCCCGCATCGACGCCGCCGGCGCCGTGCACGAGCCCATCGAGTGACCGCGCGCGGAACCTGAAGGAGGAGACAAGGGATGTCCTCGACGCCCCAGTGGTACATGGCCATCGGCGGCCAGCAGGTCGGCCCCGTCAACGAGCAGGACGTGGTGAACGCGATCCGGAGCGGCAGCGCGGACGCCACGACGCTCGTCTTCGTCGCGGGCATGCAGGGCTGGACGGCCCTGCGCGACGTGCCGAAGTTCCAGCCGCACCTGCCGGCGGCCGCCCCCCCGCCCGCTCCCGCCGCGCCGGCCTACGCGGCGCCCTCCGTGCCGCGCGCGCACGAGATCGACTACCGCATCGTGGGCGAGGACCTGCAGTTCGTCGAGGTCGAGCTCGACCCGGGCGAGAGCGTCGTGGCCGAGGCCGGCGCGCTCATGTACATGACCGCCGGCGTCCAGATGGAGACGATCTTCGGCGACGGCAGCGGGCAGAGCCAGTCGAAGGGCCTCATGGGGGCGCTCCTCGGCGCCGGCAAGCGCGTCCTCACCGGCGAGAGCCTCTTCATGACGGTCTTCACCGCGCAGGGCGGCTCGCGCGAGAAGGTCGGCTTCGCCGCGCCCTACCCCGGCCGCATCCTCGCCATGGACCTCGCGAAGCTGGGCGGCGAGCTCATCTGCCAGAAGGACTCGTTCCTCTGCGCCGCGAAGGGGGTCTCGATCGGCATCGCCTTCCAGAAGAAGATCGGGGTGGGGCTCTTCGGCGGCGAGGGCTTCATCATGCAGCGGCTGCAGGGCGACGGCCTCACCTTCGTCCACGCGGGCGGCATGCTCGCCGAGATGCAGCTCGCCCCCGGCCAGACGATCCGCGTGGACACCGGGTGCCTGGTGGCGCTCCTGCCCTCCGTGAGCTACGACGTCCAGTTCGTGGGCGGGGTGAAGACGGCCCTCTTCGGTGGCGAGGGCCTCTTCTTCGCGACCCTCACCGGGCCTGGCCACGTGTGGCTGCAGTCGCTGCCGCTCAGCCGCATGGCCGACCGCATCGCCAAGGCGATCCCCGGCATCGGTCGTGGCCGCAAGGAGGAGGGCTCGGCCCTCGGCGCCTTCGGGGTCGGCGGCATCCTGGGAGGCGACTGACCTGGCACGAACTGCCGTCAGGGCGCCGCCGCCGCGACGAGGTCGTCGCGGAGGGCGAGCAGGCAGTCGCGGTGGAACCGGTCGGCCTCCGCCTCGGCCCCGCGGCGGAACTCCCCGAGCGCGTTGCTCGTCAGGCCGCCCAGCCACCGGAGGATCCACGTCTCGTGCACCCGGGCGCGGTAGTGGCCCACGAGCAGCGTCCCGCCGCCGGGCGCTTCCCGCGCGGCCCAGAGGACTTCCGAGCCCGGCCCCTCGAACGGGTAACGGAGCGGCCCGTGGAGCAGCAGACTCACGAGGAACGGCAGCTGCCAGTCGGGCTCCTCGTGGAAACGGGCCGAGAGGCCCTTCTCGCCCGCCGTCCGCGTGAGCGCCACGTCCGCCGCGAGGCGCGCCGCTCCCACATCGAAGCGGCCCATCCGCGTCGAGTAGTCGCCCGTGGCGCGGAGGCGCGACGGGAGGCGGCGGTCGGCCGGACCGTCGAGGGGGACGAGGCTCCCGTCCCGGAGGCGCAGGCGGACCGTCCAGAGGTTGTCGGCCGCCTCGAGGGTCCACCAGGCGGCGCCCTCGGTGTCGGCGACCACGAGCGACATCCGGATTGGCCTCGCGTACTTCTCGAGGAAGGCGGCGTACCGGGGGGCGAAGCCGCGGATGCCGGCGGGGGTGAGCCGCACCGCGAGGCGCACCGACGTCGCGCCGTGGACGTCCGGCTGCAGTGCCAGCTCCTCGAGGCGGAGGAGGAGCCCGAGCTTCGCCGAGGCCCGGGGGAAGGCCTCTCCGATCGCCGCGCGGGCGGAGGCTTCGCTCGAGGCCCCCGCGGCGCGGAACATCGCGTCGAGCGCGGCCGCGAGGTCGGACGGCCGGACGCGGCCGACCGCCAGCTCCTCGTCGACCGTCCACTCGAAGCGCCCGCCGGCCACGCGCTGGAGCCGCACGCGGCCGCGGTACTGCCCCGGGGCCGCGGGCCAGGGCGCCTCCCCGCGCACGCCGATGCGGTACGCGCCCCCCGGGGCGTACCCGGCGAGCTCGACCGCCCGCCAGTCGTCGCCCCGCGTCGTCCAGGCCGTCGCGTCGTCGAACACCCACGAGGGGACGAGCGCGGCGCGGGCCAGCTTCGGCCGCAGCGCGTCGAAGCCGGGCTCGCGCTCGATCGGCCCGAAGCGGTCGGCGAGCGCCTCCACCAGGGCTCGCGGCCCGTCCGCCCCGGCCGGGCCGCGGGCGAGCTCGCGCGCCGTGGGCCGGCAGGCGGAAGCGAGCGCCGCGGACAGCACGAGAGCGGCGACGGCGGTGGCGCGGCCCATCGCCCCATGCTGACACAGCCGGCGCCGTCGTTGACGACGCCGCGCGGGCCTGCGTACGATGCCGGGATGTCGTCGGACGCCGAGGATCTGCCGGAGCTGACGGTCCCGGACGCGCCGGCCGGGGCGACGCCCGCGGGCCGGCTGGGCGGCCGTTACGAGATCCTCGCACGCCTCGGGGCCGGTGCCTTCGGCGAGGTCTACCGCGCCCACGACGAGCTCCTGGGCCGGGACGTGGCGGTCAAGCGCATCCGGTTGGAGGCGTTCGTCGAGCCGGCCCAGCTCGAGGACGTCAAGAAGCGCTTCCTGCGCGAGGCGCAGGTCGCGGCGCGCCTCCAGCACTCCCCCATCGTCCCCATCCACGACGTCGTCGCACCGCCGGCCACCAGCTTCATCGTGATGGAGCTCGTCGAGGGCCAGACGCTGCAGGCGCTGCTGCAGTCGCGCCGGCGGCTCCCCCTCGACGAGACGACCGGCCTCCTGTCCCAGGTCGCGGCCGCCCTCGACCACGCGCACGCGAGCGGCGTCGTCCACCGGGACGTCAAGCCCGCGAACATCATGCTCGAGGCCTCCGGCCGCGTGAAGGTGATGGATTTCGGCATCGCCAAGCTGGAGACGGGCGCCAACCTCACTTCGACCGGCCTCATCATGGGCACGCCGAACTACATGTCGCCGGAGCAGGTGAGCGGGCGGCCGGTCGACGCGCGCACCGACCAGTATGCGATCGGCACCGTTCTCTACGCCTGCGTGACGAGC
>JBGPQQ010000171.1:0-7069 GCA_041489115.1 Vicinamibacteria bacterium
CGCCGCGATCTCCGGGAGGCCCCGCGGCCGACGCAGGGCCTGGGCGAGCCCGGCCCCCCCGAAGAGGCCCAGGAGGAGCTGCCCGTTGTACAGAAGGAAGAGCTGCGAGAGGCCGGGCACGTCCAGGAGCAGGCTCGCCGCCACTCCCGTGGCCACGAGGCCCAGGGCCCAGGCCTGGATGGGGCTCAGCCGATCCTTCCGACGGACGAGCCACAGGCCGGCCGCCACGCCCGCGAGCCCGAGGTAGCCGACGAGCCAGACCGCGAGCGCAGGGAGCGCCGCGAGGCCGCTCACGGCTCCCGGGCCCAGCGATCGCCCGGCGGCCGCGGCGAAGCCCGAGCTCGAGAAGGCCGCCCCGAGCCCGAGCCGCGCCATGCCGGAGTAGCTCTCCTCGCCTTGCGTCTGCCACAGGGTCAGCGGCGCGCCGGCCACGGCGGCGACGGCGAAAGCGGCGGCCCAGCGCCGGAGCTCGGCCGGCTGTCGGAGGGCGAGCGCGCGGAGCGCGGCCAGGGCGAGCCCTCCCAGCACGACGGGAAGCACGGTCGTCTTCGCGCCGCTCGCGGCGGCGGCCAGGAGACACACCGCGGCGAGGTGCCGGCGTCCCCCGCGGGTGATCCAGGCCTCGAGCGAGACCGCGAGGCCCGCCAGGAGGATGAGGCCGCACACGGTGGTGGGGCTTCCGTAGATCCCGGTGGCGAGGTGGCTGTTGAAGGCGCCGGGCGCGAGGCCGAGAAAGCGGCCGGGGTCCGTGTGGAGGAGAATGACGGCGGCTCCGATGGCGCCGGCCCGGCCGTCCCCGAAGAGCACGCGGCCGGCGTTCGCCGCCTGGAGAGCCAGCAGGCTCACCCACAGGAGCGGGGCCAGGGCGAAGAGAGGGTCGGCGAGCGGCGCGCCGGCGAGGTCCGCGGCCTCGACGGGTAGGGCGTAGGCGAGGAGATGGTAGTGGAGCGGGACCCCCGCCACCCTCGGATCCTCGAGAGGCCAGCGGTGCCGCAGCTCGCCCGCGGTGCCCGCGTGGAAGAGGAGGTCGAAGGGCAGGGGCGAGCCGACCCGCTCCGCCGAGGCGAGGGGCTGCAGGAGCGCGCCCGTGAGGACCACGGCGAAGGTCAGCGCCGGGGCCGGGCTCGCGGCCGCGGGCGGCCCCTCCGCCGCTCGCTTCTCGAGGGCGAGACCCGCCGCCGCCGCGGCGAGGGCGGCGGCGGCGGGCAGCCAGGCCGCGCCGAGCGCACGGCCGGCCAGCATCGCAAGCCCCTGGAGGGCCAGGCCGAGCGTCGCGCCCTGGCCGAGGAGCAACCAGCCGTCGGTGGGCGGACAGAGACGAGCCCCGCGGCAGACGAGCACGCCGGGCACGACCACCTGGCCGAGGACCGCCGCCCAGAAGACGAGGACGGTCGAGGCGGGCACGCCGTGGACGACAGGCCGGACGACGAGCGCCGCGGCGAGAAGGGCGGCGAGGACGAGGGCCGCGGGGGAGAGCGCCCTCAACGCGTCCCCGCCGCGGGCCCGACCCGCTCCTCCACGAAGGTGTTCCACTCGTGGCAGTGCGGGCAGCGCCAGAGCATGTCGTCCGCGCGGTAGCGGCAGACCGTGCAGATGTGCGGGTCCACGTAGAGGGCCGATTCCTCGACGGTCGCCACGTAGCGCTGCTCGTCGTGCCCGAGCGTCCCGAGGGCGCGCAGGGTGCGCCAGACCTCGAGGTGGACGAGGAGGACGTGGGGGTTGGCCTCGAGGGCCCGCAGCAGGAGGCCGAGCGCCTCCTCGGCCCTTCCCCCGTCGCGCAGCTGGCGGGCGAGGGCAAGGCGCGCTCTCCAATCGCGCGGGTCCTGGCCCACGAGGCGCTCGCACAGAGCCGCGAAGCGCGAGGGCTCGCCCATCGCGGCGTAGGCCCCCTGCAGGGCGGCGAAGGCGAGGTAGGCGCGCTCCGGCGCGGCCGCGATCGCGTCCTCCAGGACCTGGGCCGACCGGCGCGGGTCGCGCTCGAGGAGCATGTCGGCGAGGGCGAGGTGGGCGGGGAAGACGCGCCGGTCGAGCGAGAGGGCGGTGCGGAACGCCTCCTCCGCCGCGTCCGCCCGGCCGGAGCGCCGGGCCTCGCGCCCCATCTCCACCTGCAAGAAGCCGAGCACCAGCCCGTCGTCCGACTTGCGCATCCGGGCGAGCCGGGTCTGGATCTCGTAGGCCCCGCGCCACTGCCGCTGCTCCTCGTGGAGCTTCTGCTGGCCGGCGAGGGCGTGGAGGTTCCTCGGGTCCACGTCCAGCGCCACGGCGTAGGCCTGCGCGGCGCGGTCGAGGAAGCCCGCCTTGCGGTAGTCGGTCCCGAGGCTCGCCTGGGCGTGGGCGCGCTCGGCCCGCGTGAGGTCCCGGCGCGCGAGGAGCCCCCGGTGGATCTCGATCGCGCGCTCCACCTGGCCGACCTCGCGGTAGAGGTGGCTCAGCACCTGCTGCACCTCCACCGCGTCCGGGTGGTCGCGCAGGACCTTGCCGAGCTCGTGGATCGCGGTCTCGAGCTGGCCGGTGGCGAGGCAGTGGAGGCCTTCGGTGTAGTGGGGGGAGGAGCGGAAGGCCGGCCGCTGGCGCTCGCCGGCCCTTCTTCGGCCGGCCACCCACGCGCCCCCCGCGAGCGCTCCCGCGGCGGTGGCCAGGAGGACGGCGAGGAGCGCGGTGTCGGTCATCCGGTTAGATCATCTCCGTCTTCCAGAGGTCGTGCAGGTGCAGGACGCCCTCGACGCGGCCTTCCGCGTCGGTGACCAGCAGGGACGTGATCTTGCGGGTCTCCATGAGGTCGAGGGCGGTCGTGGCGAGCTCGCGGCGCCCCACCAGGACGGGGTTGCGGGTCATGCACTCCGCGGCCTTCCTGTCGAGCAGCGCGTAGCCGTGGCGCTCCATCTGCCGCCGGAGGTCGCCGTCCGAGATCATCCCGAGGAGCTTCCCGTCCTCCCCGGCGACCGTGGTGAGGCCGAGCCTCTTCCGGGTCATCTCGAAGAGCACGTCCTTCATCGCGGTCTCCGGCCCCACCCGCGGGACGTCGTCCCCGGTGTGCATGAGGTCCTCGACGCGGAGGAGCTTCTTGCCGAGCCGCCCCCCGGGGTGGAGCACCGCGAAGTCCTCGACGGTGAAGCCCCGCCGCTCGAGGAGAGCCATGCTGAGCGCGTCGCCCATGGCGAGGGCGGCCGTGGTCGAGGCGGTGGGGGCGAGCCCGAGGGGGCAGGCCTCGGCGCGGATCGAGACGTCGAGGTGTACGTCGGCCGCCTGCGCCAGCGGCGATCGGGCGTTCCCGGTGAGCGCGACGACCGGCGAGCCCAGCCGCTTGAGCCACGGCACGAGGGCCAGGATCTCCTCCGTGTCGCCGCTGTTGGAGACGGCGAGCAGCACGTCTCCCTTCACGATCCGGCCGAGATCGCCGTGGATGGCTTCGGCGGGGTGGAGGAAGAGCGAAGGGCTGCCGGTGGAGGCGAGGGTGGCGGAGATCTTCTGCGCGATGATCCCGCTCTTGCCCATGCCGGTCGCCACCACGCGGCCGGTGCAGCCGAAGAGCGTCTCCACGGCGCGGTCGAAGCTCTCGTCGAGGCGCGGGATGAGCTCGCGGATCGCCTCCGCCTCGATCTCCAGCACTCTGCGCGCGGTCTCGCGGGGCATCGTCCCCATCCTAACCCGGCTTCGGCGCCGGTCAGTCGCGTGCGGCGTGGGCGGCCCGCCGCACGCGCTGCAGGCGAAGGAGCAGCGCGCGCAGGCGTCCCAGCCGGTAGGCGTTGGGCCCGTCCGACAGCGCCCGCGCGGGATTCTCGTGGACCTCCATGAAGAGGCCGTCGACTCCGGCCGCGACCCCGGCGGGCCCGAGCGTGTCGATGAAGTGCGCGTCCCCGCCGGAGCGGTCGCCGAGGCCCCCCGGCCGCTGCACGCTGTGGGTCACGTCGAAGACCACCGGGAAGCCGAAGGACCGCAGCACCGGGAAGGAGCGCATGTCCACGACGAGGTTGTTGTAGCCGAAGGTGAATCCGCGCTCAGTCACCATGATCCGCCGGTTGCCCGTGGAGGCCGCTTTCTCCAGGACGGCCTTCATGTCCCACGGCGCCATGAACTGGCCCTTCTTGACGTTCACGATCCTCCCGGTGGCCGCGGCGGCGAGGACGAGGTCGGTCTGCCGGCAGAGGAAGGCCGGTATCTGGAGCACGTCCGCGACCGCGGCCGCCTTCTCGACCTGCGCCACCTCGTGCACGTCGGTCAGGATCGGGACGCGGTGCTTCTCGCGCACGGAGGCGAGGATTTCGAGGCCCCGCTCCATCCCCGGCCCGCGGTAGGAGCCGAGGCTCGAGCGGTTGGCCTTGTCGTAGCTGGCCTTGAACACGTACGGGATGCCGAGCTCGTCCGTGACCGCTTTCACGCGCGCCGCCACCCGGTGGGGGTGGGTCGGGTTCTCGATCACGCAGGGGCCCGCGATCAGGAAGAGCCGGTCGCCCCGGGTGAGGGCGCGCCAGAGGCCCTCGGTCGTGAGCAGGCTCGTGGCGCTCACGTCCGGGAGACCGGCTCTCTCGCGGGGACCGGGCGGCCGGCGCGGGCCCTGCGGTTCTCGACGCTCGCGCGCACGAAGTCCCGGAAGAGCGGGTGCGGGGCGAGCGGCTTCGACTTGAACTCGGGGTGATACTGGACGGCCACGAACCAGGGGTGGTCGGCCAGCTCCGCGATCTCCACGAACTTGCCGTCGGGAGTCTTGCCCGAGATCACGAGGCCGTGGTCCTCGACCGTCTTCAGGTAGGCCTGGTTGAACTCGTAGCGGTGGCGGTGGCGCTCGCGGATCTCCGCGGCCCCGTACATGGCAGCGACCCGCGAGCCGGGCTTCAGCTGGCACGTGTAGGAGCCGAGGCGCATGGTGCCGCCCATCTCCTCGACCCCGAGGAGGTCCTGGAGCTTGTAGATGATCCGGTGGGGGGTGTCGGGATCCACCTCGGTCGAGCTGGCGCCGGCGAGCCCGCACACGTTCCGCGCGAACTCGGTGACCGCCCACTGGAAGCCGTAGCAGATGCCGAAGTAGGGGGTGCCGGTCGTGCGCGCGTACCCGGCGGCAGCCACCATCCCGCCCGTGCCGCGGCTGCCGAAGCCGCCGGGAACGAGGATCCCGTCCACCCCGCCCAGCTTCTCGTGGGCGTTCGCGGAGTCGAGCTCGTCGGACTCCACCCAGCGCCTGACCACCTTGACCTCGTTGCCGAAGCCCCCGTGGGAGAGGGCCTCGTTGAGGCTCTTGTAGGAGTCCTCGAAGGTGACGTACTTGCCCACGATCCCGATCGTGACCTCGCCCTTCGGTTTCTTGATCTTCCGGACGAGCTCCTCCCAGGCGCTCATGTCGCACCCGGCGCTGCGCAGGTTGAGCTGCTTCAGGACGATCTCGTCGAGGCCCTCCGAGGAGTACACGAGCGGCACCTCGTAGATCGTCTCCACGTCCTTCGCGGTGATCACGGCCTCCTCGGGCACGTCGCAGAAGAGGGCGAGCTTGGCCTTGATGTCGGGAGGAAGGAGGCGGTCGGTGCGGCCGAGGAGGAGGCTCGGCGAGATGCCGATGGCGCGCAGCTCGCGCACGCTGTGCTGCATGGGCTTCGTCTTGAGCTCGTGGGCGGTGGCGATCCAGGGGACGAGGGCGAGGTGGACGAAGATGGCGTTCTCGCGGCCCACGTCCTGCCGGAACTGGCGGACCGCTTCGAGGAAGGGCAGGCTCTCGATGTCGCCCACCGTGCCCCCGATCTCCACGATCACCACGTCGGCGTCCTTGGCCACCGCCCGGATCGAGGCCTTGATCTCGTCGGTGATGTGGGGGATCACCTGGACGGTGCGGCCGAGGTAGTCCCCGTGGCGCTCCTTGGCGATGACCGAGCCGTAGATCTTGCCGGTGGTGACGTTCGAGGCCTTCGACGTCTCGCAGTGGGTGAAGCGCTCGTAGTGCCCGAGGTCGAGGTCGGTCTCGGCCCCGTCCTCCGTGACGTAGACCTCGCCGTGCTGGTAGGGGCTCATCGTGCCCGGGTCCACGTTGATGTAGGGATCGCACTTCATCATCTGGACCCGGAAGCCGTGCCCCTCGAGCAGCGCGCCGATCGAGGCGGAGGCGAGGCCCTTCCCGAGCGACGAGACGACCCCGCCCGTCACGAAGATGTACTTGGTCAAACGTCCCTTCCCTTCTCGGGGGCGAGGAGCGCGCGCACGCGCTCGAGGTCCCCGGGAGTGTCCACCGCCACGCCGCCCTCCCCGTCCACCGGCACGACGCGGATCCTCATGCCGTGGTACAGGGCGCGGAGCTGCTCGAGCCCCTCGGCCTCCTCGAGAGGCGAGGGGGGGAGCGACGCGAAGCGCAGGAGCGCCTCGCGACGGTACGCGTAGAGCCCGACGTGCTTGCGCGCGAGCCCGCGCGCGACGGCCGCCTCCGCCGCGGCTCGCAGGTCGCCGCCGGCAACGAGGCGCACGTGGGGGATGGGGCTGCGCGAGAAGTAGAGCGCGTCGCCCCGCGCGTCGGCCACCACCTTGACGACCGAGGGGGCGAGCATCTCCTCGACCGTCCGCAGGGGGAGCGACAGCGTCGACATCGGGAGCGACGGGTCGTCGAGGAGCGCGCCCGCCGCCGCGTCGATCCCCGCGGGGTCGAGCATAGGCTCGTCACCCTGCACGTTCACGACCACGTCGGCCGCGATCGAGCGCGCGGCCTCGGCGATGCGGTCCGTGCCGGTCGGGTGGGAGGGGGAGGTCATCAGCGCCTCGCCGCCGAAGCCGCGCACGACGCGCGCGATCCGCTCGTCGTCGGTGGCCACCACCACGCGGCCCACCCGGGCCGCCCGCCGGGCGCGCTCCCACACCCGCTCGACGAGCGTCTTGCCGTGGATGTCGGCGAGGGGCTTGCCGGGGAGGCGGGTCGAGGCGAACCGGGCGGGAATGATCGCGACGATGGCCAGGTTCGGCTTGGCGTCGCCGTGCACGGGAAATGGTAGTCTGCGCCGCGCCGGCCAGTCAAACGCGGGGCCGGTCCCGGCGCCTCCCCGGGCGCGCGAGGACGAGCGCCACGACGAGGCCGAGCCCGCACGCGGCGAGCGCGGCC
>JBGPQQ010000172.1:0-7046 GCA_041489115.1 Vicinamibacteria bacterium
GACGCTCTGGGAACGATCGGCCTGGACAGGGACTCGGTGGGGCCGCTCGAGCGGCTGGTGCGCGAGACAAACGGTCGGGGCCGCGGCCTGGCGGCCGAGGCGCTGGGCCGCGTGGGCACCGGAGCCCACGCGGCGGTGCCCGCGTTGATCGCGGCCGCGTCGGACTCGCGGCCCGACGTGCGCTGGCGCGCGGCCGAGGCCCTCGGCGGCATCGGCCCCGGAGCGGTCGAGGCCGTGCCCGATCTCGTGACCCTGCTGGCCGACCCGTCGAGCAACGTCCGCTGGCGCGCGGCTCAGGCGCTGGGGGCGATCGGTGGCGCGAGGCGGCGCCGGCCCTCGCGACGGCCGTCCGGGACCCGGCCGAGAACGTGAGGCTGGCCGCCGTCGAGGGGCTCATCGCGATCGCGGCGCAGAGCCCGGTCGCGGAGCCGGCTTTCGTCACCGCCCTCGGCGACACGGACAGCCGGGTCCGGCTGCACGCCGTGCGGGGGCTGGGTCGGCGGTCGGCCCTGTCCGCGGCCGCTCGCCGCGCGCTCGAGGCCGCGAGGAACGACCCGGACGAGGCCGTCCGGGTCCAGGCCATCAAAGTCCTGCGGAAGATCTCCCGCTAGCTAGCTGCGGCAGGCCGCTCCCCTGCAGGCGACCAGCGTCTTGATCCTCTGCTCGAACGACTGGAGGAGCGCGGGGTCCGCCTTTCGGTACAGGTTCTTCACCTGAAACGGGTCGGCCTGCATGTCGTAGAGCTCGAACTCCTCGGTGTCCTGGTGGTTGTACATCCACTCGGGTGTTCGGAGGGAGTACGTCGGGCCCCCGCCGTAGTTCTCGAGGAGGACGTCCGTCCGCCAGTCCGACGGCGGCCGGCCGCGCAGAAAGGAGACGAGCGACCGCCCGTCCACGGTGTCGGGGATGGCCGCCCCGGCCAGCTCGAGCAGCGTCGGGGCGAGGTCGACGTTGAGGACCAAGCGGTCCACGCTCCCGACCGGCACCCCCGGCCCCCGCACCATCAAGGGGACGCCGGCCGACTCCTCGTACGGGTTGCCCTTGATGCCCACCGCGCGGTGCTGTCCCATCAAGAGGCCGTTGTCGGAGGTGAAGAGGATGTAGGTATTGTCGACGCGCCCGGTCTCGGCCAGGGCCTGGATGACCGCGTCGATCTCCTCCTCGACCGCCCTCATGCTGCGCAGGCGGAAGCGCTCGTCCTTGTCGGCCCTGTCGATGTCCGCGTCCGTCATGGGCGCGATCCCCCGGACCCAGGACGGCTTGTCGTTGACGTTGCTCTCGTTGAACGAGGGGACACGGGGCGCGAGCGAGTAGCGGAACTCGGAGCCGAAGCGCTCGGCGTAGAGCCACGGGGTGTGCGGCGCCTCCGGTGCGAGGTACAGGAAGATCGGCTCCGGCCGCCCGGCGGAAGCCCGGATGAACGCGACCGCGCGCTTCGCCTCGACGTCGACGCTGTAGTCCTCCGGCCCCGAGCCGTGCCGCTCGACGTCGCCGTTGTCGTTCGTCCAGTAGTTGATGTAGCGGCCGTCCTCGATCGCGCTCAGGTGGCCGAACCAGTCGTCCCAGCCCGGTGGCACGTAGTCATCGCCGGCGCCGGAGGCGTAGCCGTTCATGTACTTGCCGACGAGCGACGTCCGGTACCCGGCGGCCTTCAGCCACGTCGCGAGCGTCTGCGACTCGTAGCGCCGGAAGGCGACGAAGCCCCAGTCCGGCGGCCCGTTGCTGGTCACCCCGTGGTTGTGGGAGTACTGGCCGGTCAGGATCGAGGCGCGGGAGGGCGCGCAGACGGCCTGCGAGGCGTAGGCGTGGGTGAAGGTCAGCCCGCGGTTCGCCATGAGGTCCGGCAGGCGAGGCAGCTCCGCCGTCGTCGGCATGTCGAGGTCGTCGGTCACCACGAGGACGAGGTTGGGGCGCGCGGCCTGGGGCGTCGGGGTCGGGACGGGAGCAGGCGCGGACGGCGAGGAGCCTCCTCCCCCGCAGGCCGAGAGCAGCAGGAGGGCCCACCCCCCGCGCGCCGCCGCCGGCCGTGGCTGGACCATGGAAGGGACAGTCTAGCCACGCTCCCGCGGGAGCGTCAACGGAGCGAATCGGGATAGGATGCGGTCTCCTTCGATGAGGCACCGCCCCCCCGTGATCCTCGCCGCCGCTCTGCCGCTCGTGGTGTCCGCGGGCTGCGGGAGCGGGGGCACGCCGGTAGCCCCGCTGCCCACGCCGACCGCGGTCGCCTCCAGTCCGAGACCGGACCTCGGCCCGCCGAACATCGTGCTGATCCTCGCCGACGACCTCGGCTGGGGCGACCTCGGCAGCTTCGGGCAGGCGAAGATCAAGACGCCGAACCTGGACCGCCTCGCGTCCGAGGGCGCTCGCTTCACGAGCTTCCACGTGCCCGCGCCCATCTGTGCGCCGTCGCGGGCCGGCCTCATGACGGGCCGCTGGCCGCCGCGCACGGGCATCCCCTGGAACCCGCCCGACCGGCTCCACGACGACGAGGTTGTGATCGCGCAGGTGCTCAGGGCCCGCGGCTACGCCACCGGCATGGTGGGCAAGTGGCACCTCGGCTGGGTGCCTTCGGACATGCCGACCCACTACGGCTTCGACTACTACTACGGCGTTCCCGCGGGCGAGGACGAGAGCAAGTTCTACCTCGGCGACGCGCCGACCACGGACACCGTGAGCCCCGACCAACTGGCCCGCCGCTACACCGAGCTGGCCCTCAAGTTCATCTCCGGGGTCGACAAGAACCAGCGCTTCTTCATGTACGTCGCGCACCGCGACCCGCACCTGCCGAGCTTGCCGGCCCCGGAGTTCGCCGGCAAGTCGGCGGGTGGGACCTACGGGGTCACCGTCGAGCAGCTGGACTACTGGACGGGCGAGCTGTTGATGGGGCTGAAGGACCTCGGCCTCGACCAGAACACCCTCGTCATCTTCACGAGCGACAACGGCCCGCCGACGAAGAACGCCGGCTCGGCCGGCCCGTACAGCGGCGGCAAGGGGTCGTGCGAGGAGGGAGGGATCCGGGTGCCGGGGATCATGCGCTGGCCGGCGCGGATCCAGCCCGGCCGCGTGGTGAGCGAGTCCGTGAGCACCCTCGACCTCTTCCCGACCTTCGTCACCCTGACCGGTGCCACGCTGCCGAACCGGCACTACGACGGACAGGACGTCTCCCGGCTCATCACGGGCGACGTGAGCCGGATCGGCGGGCAAGGCATCGACAACGGGCGCGAGCTCGTCTTCTGGCAGGAGGGCGGCAAGCCCGGCGCGCTGCGGTCGGGCAAGTACAAGTACCTCCGGCCCGGCTTCTGGAACTCGAGCCCGACGCTCTTCGACCTCGAGGCCGACCCGGGCGAGCGCAACGACCTGTCCGCGTCGCGGCCCGATCTCGCGAAGCAGCTCGAGGACCGTCTCCAGGAGATCCTCGCTGGCGGCTAGCGTCAACCGCCGGCGATCCGGGCGCCGGCTGGCCCGGAGCGTCGCACCGCCGGAGCGGTCTGGACCTGAACGGCCCGCCGTGCGACACTTCCAGCAGTCCGGAAACTGTCAGACCCAGACGCCCATCCTCGTCGCGGAGAGCTCATTGTGCAGAAGACGAACGAGAAGCTGAACACCGTCTCCAACCCTCGGCCCGCCATGGCCGTCCTGCTCGGGGCAGCGGCTCTGGCCGCGCTCGTCGGTTGCGGCGGAGACTCGTCCTCCCCGGTGACCGCGCCGACGCCGACGCCGACGGCGACCCCGACTCCCACCCCGACCCCGACGACGCTCGTCTGCAACCCCACGCCCCCCCCGCTCTACGGGATCGCGGTCACCCTCCGGGACGCTTCGGGGTACCGCAAGATCATCGGGGCGCGGCCGATCGTGGCGAACTACGACGGTTACTGCGGCAAGGTGGGGTTCGACCCGAACCAGGGCTTCTGCGACACGCGGCAAGACGGTGACCCGGCGCGTGCCGCCTGCGACGCCGTGGCCGTCGGCCGGTCCGGCGACACGGGGCGCTACGGCCCGACCTGGTACTACGAGGGCGGTCCCTGCGCACAGACGGGCGACGTGCAGGGCTGCGAGAACCACCCGACCGACCAGTTCCTGGCCTACACCAAGGGCGGCGGGGAGTTCGCGGCCTGCGCCGCGGCGTCCATCCCCCTCGATCCCGAGGGCAACCGGTGCGGCGTCATCCAGCTGCCCTAGCTCAGCGATCGACCCTCACCCAGCCGCAGACCTCGTTCTTCGCGCAGGCGTCGTACCACCCGCCGGCGATGACGTTGAGTTGGTGCTGATTGTCCGGGTGGTTCATGCAGCCGCTGTCCGGGCCGGTGCACCACTTCTCGCCCTCGTGGGCCCAGGTCGGGCCGTAGCGGCCGGTGTCCTCGGCCTTTCCGACCGCCCAGTTCTCGCAGGCCACGCGCTCCGGGTGACCCTCGGGACGGACGGGGCACCAGCTGCGCCCGTCGGTGAACCCGATCTCCCGGCAGTAGTTGTGGTCGGGGCCGACCTGCGCCGTCGCATCGAGGGTCCAGTAGTCGGGCGTGTGGAGGTGGATCTTCACCATGACCCGCGAGATCGGCGGAGGGTAGGGCTGGCCGCAGCCGCTGCCGACGGGGGGGATGTCCGGGTCCACCGGCGTCGGTGTCGGCGCCGGCGTCGCGGTGGGCACCGGGGTGGGCGTAGTCGGCGTGGTGGGCGTCTGGCCGCCCGAGCAGGCCACCGAAAGCAGGACGACGAAAGCGGGAAGAAGCGATCTCATCACTCGAAACTCCTGACGACAGCGCGTTCACGATCGGCGACTCATCAGAATCAATCCGTGGGAGGCGCCTCACGAGCCAGAAAGCCGCGGGTCATACGGCCGATCCCGGTGTCCCGGGCGAGCGACACTACCCGGGGGAGTCTAGGGAAGGGCACCGAAGACCGTCAAGTCAAAGATCATGAATGGCTTATTTCGGCTTGAACGTACAGGCCGACCGAACGTACGGACGATCGCGTCTCCGTGGGATCGAGTGATGGCGTCGGCTCAGAGCCTGGCGGCGTCCGCGGGAGCGAAGCCGCGCGCGTGTTCGACCTCACTGTACGTTCTTCCGTTTATAAACCTTTTGCGATCAAGGCATTGACGTCGGATCCCCACCTGCCTACACTGGGCAGATCCGGAGAGTCACCGGTCCGCGGCCTGTCGCCCGGACCGAGATCAGGCAGGGAGTCATTCATTATGCGTCTCGACGCGAGCGCCGTTCGGTCGCACCGGTCCACGCTGGCCCCGCTGGGAGTCCTCGCGCTGGCTGCCCTCGTCTACTGCGGTGGCTCCTCGTCCCCGACCGGCAATCCCACCCCGGTCCCGACCGCCACGCCGGCGGCGACCCCGACCCCGGACTCGCCCGGCCTGTGCAGCCCGACGCCCCCGCCGCTCTACGGGATTCACGTCAAGATCCACGACGACTCGGGGTTCCGGAAGATCCTCGACTCGAGGCCCCAGGTCGTCAACTCCGGCTCCAACCCCTCGTACTGCGAGCAGGTCGGCCAGGGCAACGGGCCGTTCTGCTTCCCCCGCACCGAGGGCGGCGACCTGCAGATGTTCGCGTGCGACTCCCTGGCCGTGGGCCGGTCGCCGGAAACCGGCCGCTGGGGTCCCACCTGGTACTACGACGGGAAGCCCTGCGCGGCAGTCGGCGAGGACACGGTCGGGTGCAAGAACCACCCGGACAACCAGTTCCTGGTCATCGCCAAGGGGCCGGGCGAGTACGCGGCCTGCGCGAACCCGAGCGTCGCCCTCGCCGGCGATCGCTGCGGCATTTTCGTCGTCCGCTGAGGCTTCGCCGCTCGCGCATCGCCGGCCGTGCCGGCCCGTCAGACCAGCTCCTCGAGCCTCCGCTAACGGGACGCGGCCGGCCTCACCGCTCGACCAGGAAGGAGCCGCAGGCGAAGTTCGTGGCGCACGCCTCGTACATGCCGCCCTGGTAGGCCCAGAGCTGGTACTGGTTGTCGGGCGAGTTCTCGCAGCCGCTCGCCTTGCCCGTGCACAGCTTCCCGTCCTTCGTCCACGTGGGGCCGTAACGGCCCGTGTCCGTCGCCTTGCCCACCGCGTACGCCTCGCACTCCTCGCGCATCGGGTCGCCCTCGGGTCGCACCGGGCAGATCGAGCGCCCATCGGTGAAGCCGACCGAGGTGCAGTAGTCGATGTTCGGACCCACGAACGGCGTAGAGTCGAGCGTCCAGTATTCGACGTTCCTGTACATGAACTTGACGGTCCACCGCGTGATCGGCGGCGGCAGCGGCGAGCAGCTCGTCGTGGGCGTCGGCACGGGCGTGGGCGTCGGGATGGGCGTGGGGACCGGCGTGGGCACCGGCGTGGGGCCGCTTCCGCTGCCGCCGCAGGCCGTCGCCGCGAGCAGGGCGCACAGCAGCAGGGCCCGACGAGCCGTCGCTTTCTCGTTCATACAGGACAAGCGTGGCACACGCGGCCGCGGTCGGTCAATCAACGCGGGCGAGACCTGGTGCACCGGCCCCGAGAGCGGCTGCATGAACCACCGGACAACCAGTACGAGCTCAACGTGATCGCCGGCGGATGGTACGACGCCTGCGCAAAGAACTGAGGTCTGCGGCTGGGTGTACCTCTTCCTGGAACGTCGGCGCCTGGAACGTGCAAGGCGCGTTCACGTCGCCCGCGGGCGATCGCCCCCGTTTCAGCCCGGGCCGAGGCGGTAGACGAAGAAGACGCCCGCGCGGGCGTCGGGCTGTCGCCGCCGCAGGAACGCGTACGGGTCGCCGAGTCGGGGCACGAGCCCGTGCAGGAGGTTGGGGCTCACCACCACGATGCCGGAGAACGGGACGGCGGGCGGACGGGCGGGATAGAGGTGCTCGCCGGGCAGGTCCTCCCTGTCGATGCCGAAGCGGGCGGGGTCGTCGGACCCCTGGTAGGCGAGCTGGACGCGGGCGACCCCCTCCCGGCGCATCCACGCCGCGAGGCGCGGCAGGTCCTGCCCCCAGTCGAGATTGGAGTCGAGGAGGACGCGGTGACCACCGTCGCGGCCGCCGGCGAGCGTGTTGAAGTACGCGAGCGTGCCCCC
>JBGPQQ010000173.1:0-7033 GCA_041489115.1 Vicinamibacteria bacterium
CTGGAAGAGCTGCTCGTTCTTCTTGACTTCCACCCAGATCTGCAACCGCATCCTGACGTGGCAGGCCTGGCACATGCCCTCTCGTGCCTCCGCGACCGCCGTGCCCCGCTGCTTTGCCACGCGCGCGTAGAGGGCGAGAGCGTCCTCGGGCACGGACGCGGCCACCACGTTGCGCTCCGCCGCGAGCCGCCGCGCCTCCCCCCGCCGCGTCTCCTCGCGCGCGTCGAGGTCGGCCTTCTCCTTCTTCGCGTCGGCCTCGACGGCCTTGAACTCCGTCTCCTCACGCTTCACCGCCTGGACGAGCCCCTCCGCCTTCTCCATCTCCTCGAGAATCAGGTCCTCGCGGGCCTTGATGTCCCGCTCCACTCCCTCGATCTCGTGGAGAACCGCGGTGTACTCCTTGTTCGTCTTCACCTCCATCAGCTGGCCCTTGAACTTCGAGCGCTTCGCCTCGAGGTCCTGCACGGAGGCCTCGTTCTGCTTGCGGGCCTTCTGCGAGGCGTCGAGCGCCACCTTCGCGGCGTCGAGGCGGGAGCGGTCGCGGGCGAGCCGGTCCTCGACCGCCTGGCGGAGGCGGGGGATCTCGGCGAGGTCGGACTCGATGCGTTTCAGGGCGGCCTCGGCGTGGTGGAGACGGACGAGCTTCTCGAGGTCGGGGTTCATGGGCGGGGAGGGGGCGACGAGGGCACGAGGAGCACGCATTCTAGCACCGGCGGGAGCGGGGAACGGCGGGCGGGGGAATGGGCCTGGAAGGACTCGAACCTTCGACTAGCCGGTTATGAGCCGGCCGTTCTAACCAGCTGAACTACAGGCCCGCCGGGAAGCGTAGCAGAACCGGGCCCTCTCCGGCCGACCACCGTGAAGCGGCGCTCGACGGTCTCGCCCCGCTCGTCTACGAGGACGAGAACGTGCGGCCCCGGACGGGGGGCGAGCGCCATCTGGTGGATGTCGCGCGTCTCGCCCTGGTACTCGTCGTCGAGGTGCCAGAAGACCCGGGCCGCGGGGTCCCGGTGGGCCGCCTCGAAGACGACCCGCCCCACCGAGCCGTCCATCTCGACGGGGACGTAGACCGCGGCGCCCTCGCGCGGGTAGACGAAGGAGAGCGAGGCGCTGCCGGAGACGCCGAGCGCGGCGCGGCAGTCGGGCCGGTAGGGCGGGGGTGGGCGGTAGTCCGCGTGGAAGCGCCGGTAGTGCGTCTCCAGCGCCGGCGGCAGGACGAACCACGCGACGGAGCGGATCGCCCCCGCCGGCTCGCAGTCGGCGTGGACCTGCCACTCGGCGGCCGCGTCCGTGTGGACCAGCCGGCAGAAGGAGCACGGCAGCGAGTCGAGGCCGGCGCGCGGCACGAGCTCGGCGCGGCGCGTGTCGCAGTGCGGACCGGCCCGCATCCCGCTCCGGGCGCAGACGTCCACGTCCTCGAGGCCCTCGGCCGGCGGGGAGAACCAGCCGGCGCCCGGCAGGGCGTCGAAGAGGTCGAAGAGGATCGGCGCGGCCGCGGAGTGGCCGGTGAGACCGGGCCGGCCCTCCCCGTCGGCGTTGCCCACCCAGACCCCCACCGCGTGACGCGGGGTGACCCCCACCGCCCACGCGTCGCGGAAGCCGTAGCTCGTCCCCGTCTTCCACGCGATCTTCCGCGCCGAGCCGAAGGCGCGCCAGGCCAGCTCGTCGCCCGGCCGCTCGACCTCGAGCATGGCCTGAAGGGTCAGGTAGCTGGCGGCGGGGCCCAGGGGCGCCGCCGCCGCGACAGCCCCGCCGGGGAACTGGCCCCGGCTGCGAATTGGCCGCATCGCGCCAGACCCCACGCGAGCTGACGCCCCTTCCGGCGCTCGCTTGCACGGGCCGTCGCTGCCGGGCCCGTGCGTGGGGCCCCCGGCATCGATGCGGCCCACATCGCGGTGGCGGTCGGCGGGATCCTCGACCGCTCGCTCCTGGAAGCTCGGCGCGAAGAAGGCCTGGCGCACCGCGTCGGGCGCGGGGGCGAGGGCCGAGCGGGCGAGGCCCGCGTACGCCCCGGTGACGTCCCACAGTGTCCCCTCCGCCCCGCCGAGAATGAGCGCGAGGCCATAGTGCTCGCCGGCCCGCGTCAGGGTGGTGATCCCGAGGCGCCGCAGCACCGCGCAGAAGCGATCGACGCCGTGGGTCCGCAGCATCCGGACGGCGGGGACGTTCAGCGAGCGGGCGAGGGCCTGCGCGGCGGGGACGGCGCCGGCGTAGGCGCGGTCGAAGTTCTCGGGGTGGAAAGAGCCGATGTGGGTGGGCACGTCGGGGACGAGCTGGGCCGGGAGCACCTCCCCCGCCTCGAGCATCGAGGCGTACAGGAACGGCTTCAGCACGCTGCCGGTGCTGCGGGGAGCGGGGACGACGTCCACGTGCTCGCCGTGCTCGTCGGGACCCGGCGGCCACTGGTTCCCGACGTAGGCCAGCACCTCGCCGGTCGGGACGTCGAGGACGAGCGCGGCCGCGTTCCACACGCCGTTCTCGCCGAGCACGCGCCGGTGGCGGCCCACGATCTCCGCGACGCGTTCCTGCACGGGCCGGCGGAGCGTCGTGCGGACCCAGGGGCTCGCGTCCCCGGCACGAAACCGAATCCCCTGCCGCTCCGCCCGCCCGCGGCCATCCCGCCACCCGCGGCCGTCCGGCCGCACCGGGCCATTCGGCCCCAAGCGCGCGACCAGGTGCGGGGCGAGCATGGGCAGCGGCGCCGGGGCGGGCGGCAGCGGCTCGCGCTTCGCGAGGTCCGCCGTCATCCCGTCGATCGCGCCGCGCTCGCGCAGCGTGTCGAGAAGGCGGTTCCTCTTCGCGAGGAGGAGGTCGCGGTTGCGGCCGGGGTGGACGAGGGACGGGGCGTTCGGCAGCACGGCGAGCGTCGCCGTCTCGGCCCAGGAGAGCTGGCGGGCCTCGCGGCCGAAGTAGCGCCAGGCCGCGGCGTCGAGGCCCACGGTGTTGCCCCCGTACGGTGCGTAGGCCGCGTAGAGGCCGAGGACCTGCGCCTTCGAGAGCGAGAGGGTGAGACGGAGGGCCAGCACCGTCTCGATCGACTTCTCGGCGAGGGTGCGCGGCCGGCCCTTGCGGGAGAGGCGCACGACCTGCATGGTGAGCGTGCTGCCGCCGCTCACCACCCGCCCCTGCCGGAGGTTCGAGACCGCGGCCCGCGCGAGAGCCAGGGGGTCCACCCCGGGGTGCCAGTAGAAGCGCCGGTCCTCGAAGCTGGTGATCGCGGCGGCGAACTTCTGCGGCACCAACTCGGCGACGCCGAAGCGCCACTGGCCGTCGGCCGCGATGGACGCCCCCAGCAGCTCGCCGTCGCGGTCGAGGACGACCGTCGAGAGCGGGTCGTCGAACGAAACGAGCGGCACCAGCGCCCAGAAGGCGAAGAGCAGGACGGCTCCGGCCAGCGTCAGCCGCAGGGCCCGCCGAGAGCGGCGAACCGCCACGGCGATGTGGGCCGCATCGCGGCCAGGGGCCCCGCGCGAGCGCCGGGTTGGGTCATCGGCTCGCTTGGCCCGGGACGGCGAGTCCCCCCGGGCCGCGGGGTCTGGCCCGATGCGGCCAAATCGCAGCCAGTGCCAGTTCTCGGGCCACATCCGCAGCCACAACTCGCGCACCCTCATGCTACCGCCCCGGCTCCACCACCTCGACCCACTGGCCCTTCGCCCGGGCGTTGAGGGTCGCGTCGTACATCGCCTCGGCCGTCACCATCGGCGCGTAGAACCGGCCGAGGTAGCTCGCGTTCAGGGCCACCTCCACCGTCTTCGTCTCCCCCGCCTTCAGGTCGAAGTAGGTGTACACGCGGTCGTCGCGCACGTCCTGGTGCTCGAAGGCGGCCGAGGCCCGCTGGCGGCTCGGGTCGAGGCGGTCGTTCCGGATCTCCCAGCCCGAAGCGACCACGTGCGAGAGCGCCACCTCCTCGTAATCGCCGCGCACGCCGGTGTTGGTGATCTTCACCACTACCTTGAAGTCGGTGCCCTGGGCGAGCCGCGAGGGGTCGAGCGGCTTGCCGTCGGGGGTCAGGTACTGCACGTCGAGGGAGAGGCCGTTCGAGCCCGGGGTCTCGCGGCCGACCGGGGGCAGGCCGGACAGGATCAGCCGCGGGTAGAGGGTGGTCGTGCCCGTGTTGCGCACGACGAGCTTCGGAGCCGCCGCCTTCCCGACCTCGAGCCGGCGCTCGACGATCGGCGAGGCGGACGTGACCGCGGTCGCCCCGCCCCCGTTCCACGCGAAGGAGAAGGCGCTCTTCGCCTCTCCCTTCCGGTCGGCGACCGTCTTCGCGAGGGCGAGGAGCGCGTAGGCCGTCTCCTGCGTGCTGAGCCACGCGTTCTTCGAGAGCGACTCGGAGAGGCCCTTCGCCAGCGGCCCCACGTGCTCGGCGAGATTGAGCAGCACCACCGCCTCGAGCACCATCGCCCGGTCGCGCAGGTCCGACCCGTAGGTGCCGCCGAGCTCGCGGTAGGGCCGGATCGTCACCGGCCCGCGCGTGGCGAGCGCCCGCGCGGCCTCGGGCTGCCCGGCCAGCTGGTAGGCGGCGGCGAGCCGGAACGAAGCGGCCACCGGCAGGCCCGCCCGCTCGCGCAGCTGGTTCATGGCCGGAAGCTCGGCCGCCCCGGCGAGCGCGAGCGTGAAGAGGCGATAGGCCTGCGTCAGCTCAGCTTGCCCCCGAGAGCCACCCAGCACATCCGCGGGGGCCTGTCCTTCGCCCGGCACCCAGGCGCGGGCGCGCCGGCGCTGGAAGGCCGTCCACTGGTCGAGCAGGCCCGGGGGCGGGAGGTACCCGGCCTTCTGCGCCTCGACCGCGAAGTGGCCGGCGTAGTTCGTTGCCCAGTCGGCCGAGTCGTCGTCGCCCGGCCAGTAGCCGAAGCCCCCGTCGGTCGTCTGGAAGCGGCGCAGGCGCTCGAGCGCGGCCTTCACGTTCGTCTCCACGCGGGCCTGCTTCTCGGGCGTGAGCTCGACGAGCTTCCCGAGGTAGAGCTGCGGGAAGGCGGCGGAGACCGTCTGCTCGACGCAGCCGTGCGGGTAGTCGATCAGGTACTCCAGCCGCCGGCCGAGGTCGAGCGGCGGCACACGGGAGACCTCGAGCGTCGCCCGGTTCGTTCCGGCGAGGCCGGGGAGCGCGATCTCGGGCGTCCACGTCTCGCCGGGCTTGATCGTCCCGCCGAGGACGTCGGTCACGCGCGCGGTCGAGCTGCGGACGTCCAGCTCGATCTTCTGGCTGGCCCTCTCCGTCCCGGACGTGGCGGTGACGGTGGCGGTGGCGACCCCGAGCCCCGGCTTCGTGCGCAGGCGAAAGTCGACGACCTCGTCGCCCACCGCCTTGAACGAGAGCGCCTTCTTCGCCTCGGCCGCCACCTCGATCGGGCCCGAGGTGGTGACGGAGAGCGCGACGTCCCTCACCTTCGGCTCCAGGGCGAAGACGGAGACGGGCAGCGCCACGCTCTCCTCGGGGCCGAGAACGCGCGGCAGCGTGGCGAGGAGCATCAGCGGCCGGCGCACGAAGGCGGACTTCTCGGCAGCGCCGAAGGCCCCGTCGCGCCCGGCCACCACCATCACGCGCACCGCGCCCACGTACTGCGGGATCTCGATCCTGTGCGTGCCCGTCCCCCTTGCGGCGAGGCGGAAGGGGCCCAGGAAGCGGACCATGGGCGGGAAGCGGTTGGCCCGCCGCCCGCCGGCGGGGACACCCGCCTCGTCGCCGCCGATGGCGAGCATGCGCTCCATCGCCGCGCCGTAGGCGCCGACCACGTCGTCGTAGAGGTCCCAGGTCCGCACGGCGAGCGCCTCGCGGGCGTAGAACTGGTCCCACGGGTTCGGGGTCTGGAAGCGGGTGAGGCCCAGCAGGCCCTCGTCCACGACCGCCACTGTGTAGGCCATGGGCCGGCCCGTCGCCTCGCGCACGGTGATCGTGGACGTCGCCTCCGGCGGCAGGACCTCCGGGACCTCGACGACCGGCTGGAGGCGCGTCTGCGGGTTCACCACCTTGATGGGGGCGACGCCGTAGAGCCGGATGGGGAGATCGTTCGCCGTCTGCGCGTGAGGCTGGAGGAGCGTCACGTGCGCGTACACGTTCGGCGCCATCTCCGCGGTCGCGGTGAACGTGTAGCGCGTCTCCTGGCCCTTCGCCGCGATCCACTCGGTGCGCAGCACCCGCGAGCCCGACTCGAGGCTCACGAGGCCCCGGCCCTTCTGCGGGGTCGGGATGGCCAGGGTCACCGTGTCCCCCGGCGCGTACTCCGGCTTGTCGGGGGCGAAGGCGAGGACGCTCGCCCCGCCGCCCATCTCCTTCTGCCCGCGCCCCGCCCAGCCCGGCCAGTCGACGTAGACGACCTTGCCGGCGCGGTGGCCGCCTGCCCTGTCGGTGGCGGTCACGAGGTAGCGGCCCCACTCCGGGTGCTTGATCTCGAGCTCCCAGGCGCCGGCCCCGTTCGTCACCTTGACGACGCCGGACGAGAGCGGCGTGTGGACGCTCGCGTCAGCCCAGGCCGCGAGGTCCTCCTCGCCCTTCTCCCACCACCAGCGCCAGTCGACCTTGTAGAGCTTGACCTCCACGTCGCCGTCCCCGGCGGGGCCGCCGTCCGGGTCCACGAGCGCGATGTCGAGCCGGTGCTTCGTGTCGGTGAGCAGCATGCCGCGCGTGCGGTCGCCCTTCGGCGTGCGGATGCCGACGTAGCGCTCGTAGGGGGAGTACGGGATGCTGAACCGGTCGATGCTGAAGGCGCCCCCGGGCTCGAAGACGCGCGTCGTCAGGTCGGCGCGCAGCTTGCCCGGGGCGACGGCCTCCGCCGAGACCGTCGCGTCGATCCGGGCCTTCCCCGTCTCGTCGAGGCTGCCCTCGAAGATCTTCTGCCGCTCGGTCTCGTACTTGCGCGTGGGGTCGTCGAAGACGTAGTCGTCGAAGCGCTTGAACGTGGTGCGGGCGGGCGAGAGGGCGAGCTCGACGTCGGCCTTGAGGCTGCGGGCCGGCGCGCCGTGGAGCCAGGCCGAGGTCAGGACCCCGCCGATGCGGCCACCGGCGCGCAGCTGGTCGGTCCCGAACTCCATC
>JBGPQQ010000174.1:0-7027 GCA_041489115.1 Vicinamibacteria bacterium
CGGCCGAGGACCTCGGCGCGGGACCACTCGTAGTCGGCGCGGCCGTCGATCACGAACTTGACCTCGTCCGCCGCGCGCAGCCGGTCGAGGTTCGCCCACTCCATCCGCGCGCTCTCCCCGGACCCGGGCGTCTTCACGTCCACGATCGCGACCGCCCGCGGGTCGAGGGGGCCGAGCGGCACGTGGCCCGAGGTCTCGACGACGACCTCCCAGCCCTCGTCGAGGAGGCGGGTGACGAACGGGAAGGCGGGGGGCTGGGCGAGCGGCTCGCCGCCGGTCAGGCAGAGGAGCCGCGGGGGGAAGCGGCGCACCTCCGCGAGGAGATTCTCTTCTTTCCAGCGCGTCCCCTCGTGGAACGCGTAGGCGGTGTCGCACCAGACGCAGCGCAATGGGCAGCCGGTGAGGCGCACGAAGACGCAGGGCCGGCCGGCGCGGGAGCCCTCGCCCTGGATCGAGAGGAAGACCTCGTTGACGGTCAGCATCGGCGGGGGCGGCTCACTCCCGGCCCCCGCGGAAGTGCCCGTCGGCTTTCGGGGGTGAATAGGTGGCGCTGCAGCCCGGGGCCTCCCAGACCCGCACGCGCACGAGGCGCTCGCCCTCCTCCCCCATCGCCCGCCGGACCTCGTGGAAGAAGTAGCGGGCCACGGCCTCGGCGGAGGGGCTCTGCCCGGCGAAGTCGGGGTGGCTCGTCACGTCGCCGTAGTGGAAGCGGCGGCAGACCTCGCCCACCGCCTCCTTCAGGCGCTCGAAGTCCACGACGATGCCGAGGCGGTCGAGTGCCTCCCCCTCCGCCACCGCCTCGACCCGCCAGTCGTGGCCGTGCTGCGGCTCGACGGGCTGGCCGTCCCGGTGCAGGACGTGGGTGGCGCAGAACGTCGTCTCGTACGCGACCTCGAACAAGGGGCCTCCCTACGGCAGCTTTCCTCGACCGATCGCCGCCGCGACGGTGTGGAGGGTCTTCTCCATGCTGCCCGGGATCGCATCGTCCTGCTGGTCGCGGGGCAGGCCCTGGCCCAGGATATCCTGGTAGCTCACCTGCTTGCGCCACAGGATGCCGCCCCGCTCGTGGAGCCGGACTTCGAAGCAGGCGCGCGCTTCTCCCAGGTCCTCGACCTGGACGTGGAACTGCCGCCCCTCGTGCTCGACGAAGCGGTTCAGCCCGACGATCATCGTCTCTTCACCCCCTGCGATAGTAGCGCGCTCGGCCCGGGCGCCCGCGCGGTTCCGCGCGAGGGGCGGGGCCGGGGCGCCGCCTTCCTATCGGGGCGCCTCTGTGGCGGGGATCCCCGCCTCCGGGAGCGCCAGCTGTTCCCTGCCCGGCACTTCGGCGGGCGGCCCGAAGAGGAATCCCTGCGCCAGGTGAATCCCCAGGGCCTGCACCGCCTGCAATTCCTCCTGCGTCTCGATGCCCTCCACGATGAGAGGCACGCCGACGTCGGTGCAGAACTTGGCGACGGCCCCGATGAGCTGTCTCTTGACCTGGTTGTTGTCTGCTCCCCGGGTCAGCTGCATATCCAGCTTGATGAGGTCCGGAGCGATCTCGGAGACGACGCGCAGCCCCGCATACGCGGACCCGACGTCGTCCAGGGCGACCTTGAAGCCGGAGCGCTTCAGGAACTGCACTGCCTGTCGAAACGTGGAGAAGTCGGTGATGGCAGCGCGCTCCGTGATCTCGAATACGAGTCGGCTGGCGAAGCGCCGGATGAAGTCCCCCTCCACCAGCTTCGCGTCGAAGATGCACGCGGGCTCGATATTGATGAACATCAACTGCTCAGGCTTCAGACGGGATAGCCGGCGCAGGGCCCTTTCCCGGCAAACCCGTTCGAGCTTCCAGACCAGCTCGGTCTGGTAGGCGATTTGGAACAGAGCGTCCGGAGTCTCGAACTCGCCTCGCGGGCCGCGGCTCAAGGCTTCGTATCCCATCACGGTTCGGGTCTCGAGGTCGATGATGGGTTGATAGACCGTGGAGATCCGCCTGCGGTCGATTATGGTCCTCAACTGGCGGCCTCTGCTCCGCAGGACTTTCTCCTTTTCCGAGGCCGCCTCGGAAAGCGCTTCGTCGATGGTGCGATAGACCAGGCGTTCTACCCGCACCGAGGGGTCCCGCTTCATCACCGAGCCGCCGAGGAAGTAGCGGAAGCGACGCAGCAGGTCCGGGTTCAAGGTGTTGCCGAGATAGGTGTCGAGCCCCTTGGCCAGCCGCTTCTTGATGAACGACAGATCGCGATGGCTGAGGGGCCGCCCGCTGCGCGGCGGCGAGAGTATCAAGATGAAGACACTGCCGTTCACCACGAGCTCTGCGAGCGCATCCCCCTTCCGGAGCGAAGCGTCCTTGATGGCCTTCAGGCAGGCAGCGACGCCACGAATGATTCCATCGAAGGTCTCCCAGCCGTAGATCTCCTCCAGCTTCGAGAAGTTGGTGATGTCTACTGCCAGGAGCCCTACGCCCTTGCGGTCTTCCAGGATCTTGCGGATGTACGGGAGGAGCACCGGCAGGGTGGGCAGCGACGTCACCGGATCGAACAGCACGTCCTTCACACCTTGGGCGCGCGGCGCACCCAACTCACGCTGGAGCACACGGAGCAGGACATCTACGGGTCCCTTGGGCTTGTTCCTCTGTCCCGACATTGCCGTGTGATAGCGCATGGGAGCCGGCGGGTCAAACGGGGCGAGCTCCAGTCGACGGGGGCGCACTCTGTCGAGGTCTCGAGATGGACCTCCAAGTGGCCGGCGTGCCTCGAGGTGATCAGGCGGGATGTCGCTCAGGTCGTCGAGGCCGTCGGTATAGGAGTAGATATCATGTCAGCCTGTGAGCAGCGACAGCCCAGACACCGACCTGCGCCGCGGGGCGCTCTTCATGGTCGCCTCTGCGCTCCTCTTCGCCTCGATGGCGGCCTCGGTGCGCGTCGCCGCCCACGAGCTGCCGAATGCGCCGATCGTGTTCTTCCGCCACTTCATCATGCTCGTCTTCCTCCTGCCCTGGCTCTGGCGTGAGGGCCGTCACGCCCTCGACACCGACCACCTGCGCGGTCACCTCGTGCGCGGCCTGGCCGGCGTCTCGGCGGTGGCCTGCTACTTCTACGCGATCGCGCGGCTGCGGCTCGCCGACGCCGTGCTCCTCAACCAGTCGATGCCGCTCTTCATCCCGCTCGTCGAGCAGGGCTGGCTCGGCGAGCGCATCCCGCGGCGCCTGTGGGGCGTGCTGGCGCTCGGCTTCGCGGGCCTCCTGCTCATCCTGCGGCCGGGGACCGGCGTCTTCGAGCCGGCCGCGCTCGTCGGTCTCGCGTCCGCCATCCTGGCCTCGATCTCGCAGGTCGGCATCCGCCGGCTCACCCGCACCGAGCCCGTGACGCGCATCGTCTTCTACTTCGGCCTCGTGGCCTCCGTCGTGTCGCTGCCGCCCGCCGCCTGGTGGTGGAAGAGCCCCTCGGCCGGCACCTGGGGCGTCCTCCTGCTGATGGGCGTCTTCGCGACGGTCGGCCAGCTGACCCTCACCCGTGCTTACCTCCACGCACCGGCGGCGAGCGTGGGGCCGTTCCTCTACGCGGGCCCGGTTTTCGCGGGGCTCCTCGACTGGCTGATCTGGGGCCGCCTGCCGGACGCGGTCTTCGTTCTCGGGGCGATCGTCGTCGTGGCCGCCGCGACCCTCGCGCTGCGCCTCCGCGGCGCGCCGAGGGCGCCCCTGCCGGCCTCGTGAGCTCCAGACCGGCGGTCCGCCGGTTCCAGGGCGTCCTCCCCCGCTACGGCGCGAGGGTCTTCGTGGCGCCCGTCAGCTCGAGGTCGGCGGTGACCACCATCGTGGTCGCCGCGTCGGCCGTGCCGGTGAGCCCCGGCTGCTTGCCGCCCACCGCGATCGAGAATCGGCCGGGCTCGACGACCCGCTGGCCGTCCTGGCCGACGAGCGAGAACGCGCGCTCGTCGAGCGCGAAGCGGACGACCCGCTTCTCGCCCGGCTTCAGCGAGACGCGCTGGAAGCCCTTGAGCGCGCGGAGCGGCACCGGCCCGGAGGCTTCCGCGTCGGTCACGTAGAGCTGCACGACCTCGTCGGCCGGCATCGCTCCCGTGTTCCCGACCTCGACCGACACGGCGACCGGCGTGCCCACCGCCGCCTTCTTCGGCACGGCGAGCTTCGCGTAGGCGAAGCGCGAGTAGCTGAGGCCGTGGCCGAAGGGGTAGAGGGGCGCGCCGGTGAAGTAGCGGTACGTGCGGTTCTTCATCGAGTAGTCGTCGAACGGCGGGAGCTGGTCGACCGAGCGGTAGAAGGTGAGCGGAAGCCGGCCCGCCGGGCTCACGCTGCCGAAGAGCACGTCGGCCACCGCGGTTCCCGCCGCCTGCCCGGCGTACCACGCTTCGACGATGGCGGGCACGTTCTCGTCGGCCCAGTTGATCGAGAGCGCGCTGCCGTTCAGCAGCACGAGCACCACGGGCTTGCCCTTCGCGGCCGCCACGACCTTCTCCATCAGCGCCTGCTGGACCTTCGGCAGGTCGAGGCTCGTGCGGTCGCCGCCGGCGAAGCCTTCGATCTTCACCGGCATCTCCTCGCCCTCGAGGCGGGACGAGAGGCCCAGCACCATCACGACCGCGTCGGCCGACCGCGCCGCCGCCACCGCCTCCGCCGCCTCGTCGCCGCGGCCGCCCGGCGTCTCCCAGAGGAGCTGCGCGATCGCGTCGTACTTCTCGTGCTCGAGCTCGAGCCGGATCGGGTACGACGCTCCCGCCCGCATCGCGACGCTGCCCGTGATCGTGACGGGCTCGTGGTCGGAGCGGCCCTGGGCGACCGGCTTATTGCCCACGAGGATGCGGCACTGCGTCGCGCAACGCATCCCGAGGGTGTAGCGGCCGGTGACCGGCGCCGCGATCGCGCCCGTCCAGCGGACGCTGAAGCCGTCGTCGTCGAGCGACGCCTCCGGCGCGCGGTCGGCCCAGTCGAAGTCGACCGCCGCGTCCACCCGCGTGAGGACGGGCCCGCCGTCGAAGTGGCCGCGGTAGTAGGCGCCCGTGAGGCCCGGCTTGCGGTCGGCACCGGTGCCGGTCGAGAGGGCCGAGCCGGGCACCACGTGCAGGTCGGGCAGCCCGGTCGCGAGGGGACCGCCGCGGGCGAACGTGGCCTTCGTCGCCGGGCCCGCCGCCGCCTCGATCCCGGCGAGGACGGTCACCGGCGCGACCGGCGTGCCGTTGTAGTTGCCGACGAGCACCTCCGCGTCGTCGGCGTTCGGGCCGATCACGGCGATCGATCCGAGCCCCTTCTTCAGCGGCAGCGTGGCGCCCTCGTTCTTGAGGAGCACGATCGACTCGCGGGCCGCCTCGAGGGCCAGCTGCTGGTGCTTCGGCGAGTTGACGACCGTCTCGTACGTGTAGCCCGCCCACGGCAGGCGCTGCCGCGGGTCGTAGACGCCGAGCTTCATCTGCGCCCGGAAGAGCCGGCGGAGGGCGTGGTCGAGGTCGCTCTCCTTGACGAGCCCCTGCTTCACCGCGTCGCCGAGCGCCGGGAAGGAGTCGGGCGCGCCCGGGGCCCAGGAGCCGGCGCCGCACTCGAGGTCGGTCCCGGCGAGGAGGGCCATCGCGGCGCCCTCGGCCGCGGTCTTCCGGGCCTTGTGGTTCTCGTGGATGTCGATGACCGCCGCGCAGTCGGAGACGACGTAGCCGCCGAAGCCCCACTCCTTGCGCAGAACCTTGCCGAGCAGCTCGTCGTTGCCGCAGGCCGGCTGGCCGCGGAAGGAGTTGTAGGCGCACATCACCGACTCGGCCTTGCCGGCGACAACGAGGTCGCGGAAGGCGGGGAGGTAGGTCTCGCGCAGGTCGCTCTCGCTCACCCGCGCGTCGAAGGTGTGGCGCAGCGGCTCGGGCCCGCTGTGCACCGCGTAGTGCTTGGCCGTCGCCACCGTCTTCAGGTAGCGCGGGTCGTCGCCCTGCATGCCCTTCACGAAGGCGGTGCCGATGGCGCCGGTCAGGAACGGGTCCTCGCCGTAGGTCTCCTGCCCGCGGCCCCACCGCGGGTCGCGGAAGATGTTGATGTTGGGCGACCAGAAGACGAGCCCCTGGTAGAGGTTCCGCTTGTCGCGCGCGATCCACATGTTGTTCATGGCGCGGGCCTCGTCCGAGATCCCGGTGGCGACGCGCCGCATGAGGTCGGTGTCCCAGGTCGCGGCGAGAGCGATCGCCTGCGGGAAGACGGTAGCCCGTCCCGTCCGCGCCACGCCGTGCAGGGCCTCGTTCCACCAGGGGAACCTCGGGATCCCGAGCCGCTCGACGGGCTCCGCGCGCTCGATCATGAGCGAGACCTTCTCGTCGAGAGTGAGCCGGCCGACGAGGTCGTCGATGCGCTTCTCGACCGGGAGGTCGGGGTTGCGGAAGGGCAGGTCGGCGGGGGCCTGCGCGCGCGCGCCGAAGGGCAGCGCGAGGGCGAGGAGCGAGAGGACGAGGGAGCGGCGTCGGGCCATGGTCTTCCTCCGGTCGGCCGCGACCTTACCGGGCGGGCCGGCCCCCGTCAATGAGGCGGATGGCCCGCCGTCAGCGGAAGGCGCTGGCCGCGGCCATCACGTAGCCGTAGCCGTGCTCGTCGGTCCACTCCACGGCCGAGCCCTCGAGGTGCTCGTTCCACGAGACGAGGAAGACGACCGGCAGCACGCCCTTGTAGCGGGCGTCGCCGCCCTGCGCGTCGTCGAGGAGCCGGCGCGTGACGCGCGCCACCGCGATCGCCTCCTCCACGCTGCTCTCGAGCGGCGGGTTGCGGGCCTCCGGCCGGACGTAGCGGTCGTCGAACGCGAACTGCAGAGGCGGGACGAACCGCAGCCCGGGGGCGAGGGACGTCACGAGCTCGGCCCACCCGCGGAGGGCCTGCTCGTACCGCGACGCGTAGCCGGCGTCGAGATGACCCGAGGCGGGGACGAAGCGGGCGTCGTAGATCCCGTAGCCCGACACCGCGTCGAGGGGCGCCAAGGCCTCGGCGAGGTCGTCCCGCACGAGGGGGCGGCCGTCGGGCCGCAGGTCGAGCAGGAACTCCGAGCCGACGAGGTAGAAGCTCGCC
>JBGPQQ010000175.1:0-7015 GCA_041489115.1 Vicinamibacteria bacterium
CTCTTCGCGAAGAAGTGGCAGTGGGGCATCCAGGAGAACGTCACCAAGGTGTGGGGGAACCACACGCTGAAGGCGGGGGCCTTCTGGGAGTACGTCGAGAACAAGCAGCCGGGGAGCAGCAACGACAACGGGCGCATCGCGCTCGCCGGCTGGGGCTGGAACAGCACGGGAAACACCTTCGCGGATCTGCTGATGGGCAATGCGACCTACTACTACGAGTCTCAGCGCAACCCCCTGTACGACTTGGCCTACCACCGGATCGAGGGGTACGTCCAGGACTCCTGGAAGGTCCGGCCCCGCCTCACGGTCGACGGCGGTGTCCGGATCGCCTGGATTGGCCCCTTCTACGATCGCGGCGGGCGCGGGGTCGTCGTCTGGGACACGAGCCTCTACAGCCCCGACGCCCCCGCCAGCGACCTTTCCGGGATGGTGTGGCACGCGAAGGACCCCTCGGTGCCGACGAGCGGCGTGAGCATGCCCGTGTTCGTGACGCCGCGAGTGGGCTTCGCCTGGGACATCGCCGGCACTGGCAGCACGGTCGTTCGTGGCGGCTTCGGCGTCTACAGGTACGCGGAGTCGACGGTTTCCTCTTCCGCGAGCGTGGACCTTGCGTACGGTGTCCACCAGTACTCGACCTGCTGTGGCACGACGCTGCGGGACTTGGAGGGCCTCGGCGGAGGGGAGGTGATCTTCGGGGGGTCGGCCGTTGACATAACCGACGATCAGCAGCCGCGGACGCTCTCCTGGAGCCTCACCCTCGACCGCAAGCTGCCGTGGTCGACGAGCCTGGAGATCGGCTACGTCGGCAGCAAGAGCGACTACCAGTTGAACTCGGGTCTTTCCGAGTACAACCCGGTGCCGCTCGGAGCCATGCTCGACAACCCCTACGGGAACCCGGATGACTACCGGCTGATGCCGAACTACGGCAGCCTGCAGATCTACCGCCACAGCGCGTACCTGAACTACAACGCGCTGCAGGCGCTCCTCTCGCGTCAGCGCGGGCGCTTCAACTTCACGGCCGCCTACACCTTCTCGAAGAACCTGGGGTTGAAGGGGGCCGACGCGAACGGGTTCCGGGCGAACGCCTCCGAGTACATGTTCGACCCGCGCGAGTACAACTATGGCGTGCTCGGCAGCGACCGCACGCACGTGGCGAGCCTCTCGTGGAGCCTGCAGCTGCCGGACGTGAAGCGGGGCGGGGTCTGGCAGGCGCTCCTCGGCAACTGGCAACTCGCCGGCGTCTCGAGCTACATGAGCGGAGCTCCCCTCATGGGCTGGTTCTACATGCAGGGGACGACCGTCGGGGGCGGGCCCATCACCAACGCGGCCATCACCGGGTCTTCCGACGTCTACGCGATGCCGGTGCTCACCTGCGACCCGCGGGACGACGTGCCGGACGGCTACCTCTTCAACCCGGCGTGCTTCACGGCGCCCTCACCGGGGGCCAACGGCAGCGCCCGCCAGCCGTACATCAAGGGCCAGCCCTACTCCAACCACGATCTCTCGCTGATGAAGAGCTTCCCGATCGGCGGCAAGGGCCGGCGGCTGCAGCTGCGCATCTCGGCGTTCAACGTCTTCAACCACCCGATCCGCTACCCGGACACGGCCCGCAACCTCACGCTGGTCTTCGACAATGGCGTGCAGACCAATTCCGAGTTCGGGAAGCTGCCGGAGGACAACAAGTACGGGCGGCGGATCGTCCAGCTCTCCGCCCGGTTCGAGTTCTGAGGCGGAGCCTCTCGTGACCCCCGCCCACCGGAGCGACGGATGGCACTGATCGCCGGCACTCGGCTCGGGCCGTACGAGGTCCTCGGCCTCCTGGGGGCTGGGGGGATGGGTGAGGTTTACCGCGCGCTCGATCCCCGCCTGGGCCGCGAGGTCGCGGTCAAGGTCCTGCCGGAGGAGGTCGGCCGCGATCGCGATCGGCTGGCGCGCTTCGAGCGAGAGGCGCGCGCGGTGGCCGCCCTCAACCACCCGAACATCCTCACCGTCCACGACGTGGGGACGCACGAGGGCGTGCCGTACGTGGTGACGGAGCTGCTGGAGGGCGAGACGCTGCGGAAGGCTTCGGCGCGCGGTCGCCTGGCGGCGCCTCATGTCCTCGCGCTCGCAGCGCAGGTCGCGCGCGGTCTGGAGGCGGCGCATGCGAAGGGCATCATTCACCGCGACCTCAAGCCGGAGAACCTGTTTCTGACGACGGACGGCCGGCTGAAGATCCTCGACTTCGGTCTGGCGAAGCTCATCGCGGACGAGCCCTTGGGCAGCGACGAGGCGACCGAGTCCTCGCCCTCGGCTCCGGGGAGGCTGCTGGGGACGGTGGGGTACATGTCGCCGGAGCAGGCGCGGGGACAGGCGGTGGATGCGCGGTCGGACCTGTTCGCGCTGGGGGTGGTGCTCCACGAGCTGCTGAGCGGACGGCACCCGTTCCGGCGGGACACCGTCGTCGCGACGCTCAGTGCGATCCTCGAGGAGACGCCGCCGGACCTCGAGGCGACGGTGCGTGGGGTCCCCGCGACCCTCGCCTCCGTCGTGAGGCGCTGTCTCGAGAAGCGGCCCGAGGACCGCTTCGACTCGGCGCACGACGTGGCGCTCGCGCTCGAAGCCGCGACGGCGCAGCCGGTGTCGGTTCTGCGGGGCCTGGAGGCGCGCGAGCGGGGCCCGTACCCGGGTCTCGGCTCCTTCATGGAGGCGGACGCGGGCCGCTTCTTTGGCCGCGAGGCCGAGGTCGAGGCTCTGTGGGCGAAGCTGCGGGAGCGACGCCTGCTCGCCGTCATCGGTCCCTCCGGCGCCGGCAAGACGTCGTTCGTGCGCGCGGGGGTGGTGGCGGGGCGCCCGCCGGGGTGGGCCGCGCTCGTCTGCACGCCGGGCCGACAGCCCCTGCGCAGCCTCGGGCAGGCGCTCGCGCCGGAGCTGTCGGGCGATCCGGAGGCGCTGCGCCAGCTGCTGGACTTCGAGGAGCCGGACACGGCCCTGCAGCTGGTGCACCGGTGGCGCGACCGGCACGCCGAGGTGCTCCTGGTGGTGGACCAGTTCGAGGAGCTGTTCACGCTGAACCCGAGCGAGGTCCAGGGCCGCTTCGCGTCGCTCCTCCGCCGTCTGGTGGCCGAGGGCGACGTGCACGTCCTGCTCTCGCTGCGTGACGACTTCCTCATGCGCTGCAGCGAGCACGAGCCCCTCGCCCGCGTCTTCACGGAGCTGACGCCGCTGCCGGTCCTTTCCCGGGACGGCCTGCGTCGCGCCCTCGTCGAGCCGGCGAAGGCCGAGGGCTTCCGCTTCGAGGACGACGCGCTCGTGGAGGAGATGCTGGGAGCGGTCGAGGAGTCCCGCGGGGCGCTTCCGCTCCTCGCCTTCGCGGTGTCGCGCCTGTGGGAGAAGCGCGACCGGGAGAGGAAGCTCCTGACCAAGGCCGCCTACGAGGAGATCGGCGGTGTGGCGGGGGCCCTCGCGCAGCACGCCGAGGCGACGCTCGACCGCGTCGGGGCCGAGCGGCAGGGGATGGTGCGCGAGATCTTCCGCAATCTCGTCACCGCCCAGTGGACGCGAGCCTCGATCGACCGCGAGGAGCTCCTGTCCGTCTTCCCCGACCGCAAGGCGGCGGAGGAGGTGCTGGCGGCGCTCGTGGACGCGCGGCTTCTGACGAGCTACGAGGTCGTCTCGGTGGAGGGGGGCGAGGAGAGGGCGCACCACCGGGTGGAGATCGTGCACGAGTCGCTGCTGAAGGCCTGGCCTCGGCTGGTGAGGTGGCAGGCGCAGGACGAGGAGGGGGCGCTCCTCCGGGACCAGCTCAAGCAGGCGGCGCACCTGTGGGAGGACAAGGGGCGGACGACCGACCTGCTGTGGACGGGGACGGCGTTCCGGGAGTACGAGCTGTGGCGGGAGAGGTACCCGGGGGCGCTGACCGCGCTCGAGGAGGACTTCGCGCGGGCCATGGCGGACAAGGCGCGACGCAGGAGGCGACTGCTCACGGCAGGCGTGGCCACGGTGATCGTGGCTCTCGCCGGGATTGCGATCGTGATCGGTATCTCCCGTAGCCAGACGGCACGAGCGCGGGACCAGGCGAAGGCCGAGGCGCTTCGCGCGGAGGCCGGCAAGCTCCTTGCCCTCGGGCGGGCCGAGATCGATCGCTATCCGACGGCCGCGCTCGCGTATGCGCGCAAGAGCCTGGAGCTGGCCGACACGCCCGAGGCGCGGCGCTTCGCGGTCGAAGCCCTGTGGCGCGGGCCCGTGGCGCGCATCCTGCCGCTCAACCGGATTGCGACGCAGATGGGGATTCCGGCGGAGTTCGACTTCGAGTCGATCGCCTTCAGCCCGGACGGCCGCTGGCTGGCGACGCGGTCCGTGGACAACCGCATCCTGCTCTTCTCGCGGGACGGTGGCCCGCCTCGCTCCCTGCCCACACCTGTCAAGGGCAGCACGTGGGCCCTCGCCTTCGGACCCCAGAGCGACCTGCTCGTCGCGAGCGGGTCCGGCCAGAGCCTGCGGTTCCTGTCTATACCCGACCTGCGGGAGGTCCGCAGCGTCGCGCTGGGTGGCGTTGGCTCCAGCGGCGGGGTCGCAGGCGGGAGGCTCTGGACGTACACGCAGATGTCGGGGAGCGGCTCTCGGCCGCTGTTCCGATCCTGGTCTCTTCCGGAAGGACTGCCGCGGACCGTGACCCGCCTCGATATCAAGGGCAACTTCTGTTTTGATCCCCTGGGCCGCTGGCTCGCCTACGGCCGGGGCCGGACGCTCCTCCTTCGCTCGCTCGGCGGATCGGGCCCCCCGCGGGAACGGACCCTTGGGCAGCTCCAGGACGATTTCGACCAGGCCGCTGGCTTGAGCGGAGGCGACCGCCTTGTCTCGATCGACAAGTCCGGCGAGATCCGCCTCTGGTCGCCGGCCAGGGTCGGGGCGACGCGCGTCCTGGAAACGACGGGGAGCATCCTCGCCGCCGAATCGGAGGGGCAGCGCCTCGCCGTCGGTAGCGAGAATCTCTCCGTCCACTCCTGGGACCTTCGCGACCCTCCTGACGCCGAGCCCGTCATCTTGAGGCGCCCGGCGGCCGGCTCGTGGGCTGCCATCGACCCGAGCGGTCCCTGGCTGGCCACGAACAACGCCTTTACGGTGGCCCTGTGGCCACTCTCGAGTCCCTCGACGCGCCCGCTTCGCGGCCAGAAAGGGCTGAGCTACCACCTGTTCTTCTCGCCCGACAGCCGCTGGCTGGCCTCCTGCCCGCCCGGCCAACCCGCGCGGCTCTGGCCCCTCAACCCTTCAGACGGCGGCATGCGCACCCTCGTCGGTACGCCCTGCCTTGGGCTCGCTATCCACCCCGCCGGCACCCACGTGCTCGTGGGGGCCGACGGAGGCGGCGCCGCCCTTTATCCGATCGCCGGGGGGCCTCCCCGTGCCCTTCCCACGGGGTGGGAAGGAGTGGCGGCAACGGCCGCCACGGCGTTCGACGCATCGGGCCGCTGGGCGGCCGCGGCTCCGTTCGACGGCTACCCCGCCCTCCGGGGCCCGGAGCTGCATGTCCTGCGCGTCTGGGACCTGAAGACGGGAGAGACCCGCACCTTCTCGCTCGCCCATCTTACCCACGCCTCCTGGCAGGGCTACTGGAACCTCCTTTTTGCGCCGGACGGCAGCCTCTTTACGGGGGGGTCGGCGCAGGGCGGCGTCCACCGCCTCGTGCTCCCCGCGGACGGCAACGGGACGGTCTCCAGCGAGACGATCTACGCGGCGGGCGCCGCGGGGCCCGATCTGAGCCGAGACGGCCGACTGCTCCTCGTTCTGGCGAGCCGGAACAGGTGGACCGACCATTCCGAGGACCTGCTCGTCTTCGATCTCGCGGCGCGCACGTCGCGTCGGATCACCACGCACGGCCAGCGGCTCGTGACGGAAGCTTTCGACTGGACGGGACGGATCATCGTGACGGGCGACGCCGACGGCGTCGTGCGGGTGGGACCCGTCACGGGCGAGGAGCCCCACCTCCTCCTCGGTCACACCGGGGGCGTCTCCTCGGTCGCCATCTCTCCCGACGGCCGCTGGATCGCCTCGGCGAGCGACGAGGGCGTCCGCCTGTGGCCGATGCCGGACGTGACAAAGCCCCCGCTCCACACGCTGCCGTACGCGGAGCTGATGGCGAAGCTCGACGCACTCACCAACCTCCGCGTCGTCCGCGATGCGTCGTCGTCGACCGGCTACAAGCTGGACGTCGGCCCCTTCCCCGGCTGGAAGGACGTGCCGACGTGGTGAGGCGGCCATGAGTCGTTGGAGCACCGCATGACGCTGTTGGCTGGCACACGCCTCGGGCCGTACGAGGTTCTCGGCCTCCTGGGGTCCGGGGGGATGGGGGAGGTGTACCGTGCGTGGGACCCGCGTCTGGGGCGGGAGGTCGCGGTCAAGGTGCTGCCCCGGGACCTGGCCTCGGACCCCGAACGCTTGCAGCGGTTCGAGCGCGAAGCGCGGGCCGTCGCCGCCCTCAACCACCCCAACATCCTGACGGTCTTCGACGTGGGGACGCACCCGGGCGGAGAGGGGGCAGTTGCGACGGCCACACCGTACGTGGTGACGGAGCTGCTGCAGGGCGAGACGCTGCGGGAGCTGGTCTCGCGCCGCTCTCCGACGCCGCGCCAGGTCCTCGCGTTCGCGGTGCAGGTGGCGCACGGGCTCGATGCCGCACACGGGAAGGGGATCGTGCACCGCGACCTCAAGCCCGAGAACGTGTTCGTGACCACGGACGGGCGGGTGAAGGTGCTCGACTTCGGCCTCGCGAAGCTCGTGGACCGGCCGACGAGCGACAGCGGAGAAGCGACGGAGTCCTCGCCGACGGGAGCGGGCCTGTTGATGGGGACGGTGGGCTACATGTCGCCCGAGCAGGTGCGGGGGCTGCCGGTGGACCACCGGACGGACCTCTTCGCGCTCGGCATCGTCCTCTACGAGCTGCTCTCGGGGAGGCACCCGTTCCGGCGAGACACGACGATCGCGACGCTGACGGCGATTCTGGAGGAGACGCCGGCGGAGCTCGCGTCGCTGTCGC
>JBGPQQ010000176.1:0-6985 GCA_041489115.1 Vicinamibacteria bacterium
GACGACGTCGTCGGCGAGGCCCGGCACATGCTCGAGCGGGTCATGGGCGAGGACATCACCCTGGCCGTCGTGGCGCCGCCGGACCTCTGGCGCGTGCGCGCAGACCTCAACCAGATCGTGCAGATCCTCCTGAACCTCGCGATGAACGCGCGCGATGCGATGCCCCGGGGGGGCACGTTGGCGATCGCGCTCGCCAACGCGGAGCTGGACGATCGCTTTGCGGCGAGCCACCCCCCCTGCACGGCAGGCCCGTTCGCGATGCTGTCCATGAGCGACACCGGGCTGTGGATGGATGCCGAGACACAGCGCCGTATCTTCGAGCCCTTCTTCACCACCAAGAAGGCCGGGGAGGGGACGGGGCTCGGCCTCTCCACGGTGTACGGCATCGTCAAGCAGAGCGGGGGCTTCATCTGGGTCTCCAGCGAGGAGGGCCGGGGCACCACCTTCGAGATCTACCTGCCGCGGGTGGACCAGGCGGAAGCCGAGGTCGCCGCCGCGCCCTCTGCGCGCCAGACACGCGTGCGGGGGCGGATCCTGCTGGTCGAGGACGACCCAGGCGTGCGGGGGCTGATGGCCGAGCTATTGGAGGCGAGAGGGTACACGGTTAAAGCCGCGGGAAGTCCGGTCGAAGCTCTGGCCTGGGCCGAGAGCTCGAGTGAGCCTCTCGACCTGCTGGTGACGGACGTGGTCATGCCCGGCCTGAGCGGACCGAAGCTCGCAGATCGCCTGAGCGCCCTGCAGCCGGGCCTTCGCATCCTCTTCGTGTCCGGCTACGCCGGCGACGCGCTCGCGCGCCACGGGGAGATCGGCCCCGGCCGGCGCTTCCTCTCGAAGCCATTCTCCGAGACTGCGCTCCTTCAAGGCGTCGCCGAGGCCCTCGCCTGGTCGCCGGGCCGGCCTGGAGCCGATTAAACCGGCCTTTGCCTCGTGGATGAGGGACACTGCGTAGCCAGTAGGGGGGCATGCCCCTCAGCGCCACCGCGTCCGTCTCGCGCCGCGCAGGCCTCGTTTTCATCCCGCTCTTCGTCCTCTTGGCGGCGTGTACCACGACCGTCGGGTACTTCTCCTACCGGAACTACGAGCGCCACTTCCGCGTCGAGGTCGGGCAGCAGCTTTCCGCCGTCGCCGAGCGAAGGTGGGCGCGCTGGCGCAGTGGCGGAGAGAGCGCCTGGCGGATGGCTCCGTCTTTCCTCGGCAACGCTGTTTTCTCCGGCCTGGTACGGCGGTGGTTCGAGGCGCCTAACGATGCGGGCGCCCGAGCGCAGATTCGGGAATGGCTCGGCAAGGTCCAGGCGGCCTACCAGGACCAGTACGACCGGGTCATCCTGCTCGATGCTCGAGGCGTCCCGCGCTTGTCCGTCCCCGAAACGCCCGAGCCGCCGGCGGCGCACCTCTCGCGGGACGCTCCCGAGGTCCTGCGGTCCGGGCGAGTGAGGTTCCTGGATCTTCACCGGGACGCCCCGAGCGAGCCGGTCCACCTGGCGGTCCTGGCTCCGATCCTCGAGGGAGCGGAGCACCCTCGCCCCCTGGGCGTGATCCTCCTGCGGATCGATCCCGAACAGTATCTCTATCCCTTCCTGCAGCGCTGGCCCACCGCCAGCCGGACGGCCGAGACCCTTCTCGTGCGCCGGGACGGCAACGACGCCCTGTTCCTGAACGAGCTCCGGTTCCAGAGGAACACGGCCCTCACTCTGCGAAGCCCCCTGACCAGCACGAACATGCCCGCCGTGAAGGCGGCGCTCGGGCAGGAGGGGGTCGAAGAAGGTGTCGACTACCGCGGTGTGCCGGTGCTGGCCGCGGTGCGCGTCGTGTCCGATTCACCCTGGTCCCTCGTGGCGCGCATGGATATCGCGGAAGTCGAAGCGCCGCTGCGCGAGCGGCTGTGGATGATCGTGGCGCTCGTCTCCGTCACGCTTCTCGCCGCCGGCGCGGGGGTGGGGCTCATCTGGCGACAGCAGGAACTCCGGTCGGCCCGGGAGAGGTACCGGGCTGCCGAAGCCCTGAACCAGAGCGAAGCGCGCTTCCGACTGGTCGCGGAGAGCGCCAACGACGCCGTCTACGAGTGGGACCTGCGCCAGGGCGTGGAGTGGTCGGGGAGGGTCGACGAGCTCCTGGGCTACGCCCCGGGTGAGTTCCCGAGAACGCTGGACGGGTGGGCGGACGCGCTGCATCCGGAGGACCGCGAGCGCGTGATGGCGGCGGTGCAGGCTCACCTGGCGGGGCGGGCGCCCTACTCGGTCGAGTACCGCGTTCGAGCCAAGGACGGCAGTTATCGATCATGGTCCTCCCGCGGCGTCGCGGTAAGGTTGCCCGACGGAACCCCACGGAGCTGGATCGGCACGGTCACGGACATCACCGAGCGCAAGCGGGCCGAGGCGGCGCTGCACGTGAGGGTCGAGGCACTGAACGCCGCCGCCAACGCGGTCGTGATCACCGACCGCGAGGGGCACGTCGAGTGGGTCAACCCGGCCTTCGAGGCGCTCACCGGATTCTCGGCCGAGGAGGCCCTCGGCAAGAATCCCCGCGAGCTCGTCAAGTCGGGCAAGCACGATCGGGCGTTCTTCGCGGGTCTGTGGAACACAATCCTCGGCGGGGACGTCTGGCGCGGCGAGATCACCAATCGCCGCAAGGACGGCTCCCTCTATCTCGAGGAGATGACCATCACGCCCGTGCGGGACGAGTCGGGCGGGATCCGCCACTTCGTCGCCATCAAGTCGGACGTGACCGGGCGTCGTCGGCTGGAACAGCAGCTCCGCGCCGCGCAGAAGATGGACGCCGTCGGCCGGCTGGCGGGCGGTGTGGCCCACGACTTCAACAACGCCCTGGCTGTGATCCTCGGTTTTGCCGAGCGGGGCCTGGGACGGCTCGCTCCGCTCGATCCGCTGCATCACGACCTGCGGATCGTGGCGGGGGCAGGCCTCTGGAACGTCAGGATCGATGCCTCCCAGGTGGACCAGATCCTCGTCAATCTCGTCACCAACGCGCGCGACGCCATCCCGGACGTGGGGGTGATCACGGTCGAGACGTCCAACGTCGTCGTGGACGACGAGGCCTGCCGCACGCGGCCCGGGCTCACGCCCGGGGAGTACGTTCGGCTGGCGGTTGGCGACACCGGGGTCGGGATGGACGAAACCACCCGGGGGCAGGTCTTCGAGCCCTTCTTCACGACAAAGCCCGAGGGCAAGGGAACCGGCCTGGGCCTCGCCACCGTCTACGGCATCGTCAAGCAGAACGGCGGGTTCATCGACCTCCTCAGCGAGCCGGGCCATGGCACGACTTTCGAGGTCTACCTGCCGCGTTCCTCCGGGGAGGCCGAGCGACCGGCCGAGAAGGGGGAGCAGCGTCCGCTCACCGGGACCGAAACGGTGCTGCTCGTCGAGGACGAGCCTGCCCTCCTCGAGATCGTCCGGGAGACCCTGGAGTCGCTCGGGTACACGGTCCTCGCCGCCGGCTCACCGGGGGACGCGGTTCTCCTCTGCGAGACGCACCCCGGGGAGATCGACGTGCTCCTGACCGACGTGGTGATGCCCAAGATGAACGGGAACGAGCTGAGAGAACGCCTGGAGCGGATCAAGCCCGGCCTGCGGACGGTCTTGATGTCGGGATACGTGGCGGACGCCACGACGCATCGCGAGATCGTGGACCGGGGCCAGTGCTTCATCCAGAAGCCCTTCACGCGCGAGGCGCTGGCTTCCAAGATCCGGGAGGCGCTGCAGGGCTGATCGGCTCGCCGTCGAGGACCCGGCTAGGGCTCGTCCGCCACACCCCATGCGTGCAGCTTGTTGTAGAGGGTCTTGGGGTCGATCCCCAGCGCCTCCGCGGTCCGCGCGCGATGGCCCCGGTTCTTGTCCAGCACCGTCTGGATGTACTCCTTCTCCATCTCCGCCAGAGTGAGATCGGTCCGCAGGACACGCGGGGCCGCGCGCGGGCCGACCTCGAAGGGAAGGTCCTCGGCGCGGATGCCGGGACCGGGGCTCAGCAGCGCGGCGCGGCCGATGACCATTTCGAGCTCCCGAACGTTGCCCGGCCAGTCGTAGGACGCGAGCGCCTCGAGGGCGGACGGTTCCAGCATCCGGCCGCTGCCACCACGATCGAGGAAGTGCCGGGCCAGGAGAGGGATATCCCCGCGGCGCTCGCGGAGCGGGGGCACGCGAAAGGCGACCCCGTTCAGCCGGTAGTAGAGGTCCTCGCGAAAGCGCCCGGCCTCCACGTCCGCCCGGATGTCCCGGTTCGTGGCGGAGACGACGCGCACGTCCACGCGCACGGGCCGGGTGCCGCCGACCCGGAAGAACTCCTGGTTCTCGAGGACGCGCAGCAGCCGCGACTGAAGGGGCAGGCTCAGCTCGCCGATCTCGTCGAGGAACACCGTGCCTCGCGTGGCGACCTCGAAGAGCCCGCTCTTCCGCTCGACCGCCCCCGTGAAAGCCCCGCGCTCGTGACCGAACAGCTCGCTCTCGATCAGGGTCTCGGGCAGCGCCGCGCAGTTGATGGGCACGAACGGGAAGGGGCTGCGCGGGCTTCGATCGTGCAGCGCACGCGCGAGCAGCTCCTTGCCGGTCCCGGTCTCGCCCTGGATCAGGATCGGCAGGGCCGAGGAGGCGGCCCGCTCGAGGGTGGCGAGCAGCTGCTTCGTCGGCGGGTCGTCGGTCACGAAGCCTTGCACCGGCTCGTGCCGACGGAGGCGGACCCGCAGCGCGACGTTCTCGCGGCGCAGCCGCGCCTTCTCCGCCGCCCTGGCCACCTGGACGTGGAGCTCCTCGAGGTTCGGCGGCTTGGTGAGGTAGTCGTAGGCTCCCAGGCGCATCGCCTCCAGAGCGGTGGGCACCTCGGCGTGGCCGGTCAGCACGAGGGCCTCGACGGGCAGGCCCTCGGTCCCGATCTCCCGCAGCACCTCCATGCCACTCCCGTCGGGCAGCTGCAGGTCCAGCAGCGCGACATCGAACCCCCCGTCGCGCAGGCGTTCGCGCGCCTGCGCGACCGACGAGGTCGTCTCGACCACGTGCCCGCGCGCCCGCAGCTCGTCCTCGACCGTGGCCGCGAAGGACGCGTCGTCCTCGAGGACCAGCACCGAGATGCGCTCAGGCGCGCTCGTCATCCTGCCCCCCCTGCCCCGAGCCCCGAAGAGATCCGCAGGACGAACCGGCCGCCCCGGCCGTGCCCCGTCGCGCATTCGATCGAGCCTGCGTGCTGCTCGGCGATCAACCGGCAGGCGAAGAGCCCCAGTCCGAGCCCGCGGTCTGGAGGCTGCGTCGAGAAGACATGCTCGAAGAGCCGGAGTCGGACGTCATCCGACACTCCGGGGCCCTCGTCGGTCACCGTCACCGCGACCTGGCCGGGTCGGTCGACCCGGGTCTCGAGGACGACTCGCCCCGCGGCTGGGCTCGCGTCCAGTCCGTTCATCAGGAGCGAAAGCACGGCCTGGCCCAGCCGCCCCTCACAGCCCCGGATCACAGGGAGCGCCTCGTCCAGATCGAGTTGCACCTCGATCTGCCGCCGCATGGCCTCGTGCAGGACGAGAGCCGCCGCACCCCGGCAGAGCGCGTTCACGTCCACCTTCCCGAAGGCCGGGTCGGGGGCGCGGGCGAAGACCCGCAGCGTGGCCAGCAGCTCTTTGCAGCGCAGAGTTTCGGCGGAGATGGCCCGGAGGTACCTCTCCAGCTTGTCACGCGGAACCGCGCCCCCGGAGCCGTGAAGGTCGCCCTCGAGGCTCTCCGCGCGCAGCGCTATCGAGGCGAGCGGCGTCGCCAGCTGGTGCGCGACCGCCGGAACGAGGCGGCCCACGCTCGCGAGCCGCGCCGCTTCGAGGAGGCGCGCGGGCCCCTCGTCGCCCGGCGACCAAGGCGAATCCGGCACGGCAGGGAGTCTAGCACCACCGCCAGCCGCGGCCATCCCCCCTACGCGCCGTGGAGCCGCTCGCGGTTGAGCCGGTGCTCTTCGATGAACAGCCGCGCGATGGCCGGGTCGAACTGCGTGCCCGCGCAGGCCTCGATCTCCGCCAGAGCGTCGTCCAGCGTCCGCCGCGTGCCGTACGAGGTCGACCGGGTCATGGCCTCGAAGGCCTCCGCGACGGCCACGATGCGGCCGCCGAGGGGGATCTCGCTCCCCGCCAGCCCGCGGGGGTAGCCGTGGCCGTCCCACCGCTCGTGGTGCGTGTGGATGATCGGCGCGAAAAGGTTCCATCTTGCGACGGGGCGGAGGATCTCGACCCCCAGGGCCGGGTGCTGGCGCACGAGGACTCGCTCCTCGGGGTTGAGCGGCGCGGTCGACGCGAGGAGGCCTGGGGGGAGCCGCAGCTTGCCGACGTCGTGGAGCAGGGCCCCGAAGTGGATCGTGCGACGGTCATCCTCGGGGAGGCCCAGCCTCCGCGCCACCATGTCGGCCAGGGCCGCCACCGCGCGCGAGTGGCCCTCGTAGTGGACGTCGTGAGAGTCGAGCAGCGACACGAGCATCTCCGAGGCGTGGGTGAAGAAGTTGCGGTTGACCTCGTGGGCACGGGTGTTCTCGATGGCGATCGCGCCCTGGCGGGCGAGCGAGGCGAGAAGGGCGAGGTCGTCGTCCGAGAACGGTCGCGCCCGGCCGGCGGCGGTGAGCGCCCCGGAAAGGGTTGGGCGCACGAGGGGCACGCAGAGCAGCCCGGGGAGCGCCGTGCCCATGTCGTCGCAACGGGAGGAGTAGGCGGGATGCTCCCGGGGAACCTCCACCCGCACCGGGGCGCCGCTCTCGGCCACCCCCGTGGAGATCCCGTCCCCCTGGCCGAACTGCGCGCCGAGGGCCACCTCCCCATCGCCGAAGGCCGACCGGATCGTCATGTCCCCGAGATCGTTCCGCTCCATGATCACGAGGCGAACCGTCTCCGCACCCACGAGCTGGCGAGTCGCCCGGACGAGGTCCGCGACCAGGCTGTCGAGGTGGGGCTCGGCCGCGAGCCGTGCGCTGAGCTCGGTCAGGATCTCGAGCCGTCGCGTCGTCTCCTGCAGCCCGCTCA
>JBGPQQ010000177.1:0-6973 GCA_041489115.1 Vicinamibacteria bacterium
CCGCCCCCGGCTCCCGAGCCCACCACGACCGCGTTCACGCGAGGCAGGGCCATGGTGCTACCCCTTCCTCGTCGCGGGCGAGGCCTTCGGCCCCGCCGCGAAAGGCCGCAGCGCCAGGGCCGGCGGCGGCGGCATCTCGTGCAGCCGCCCGCGGATCGGCGGGTCGGCCATGCCGAGCATCTTCCAGCTCACGCGGTCCTTGTTGCCGCCGTGGCGCGGGTCGCCGTAGAAGCTCATCATCGTGTGCTCGCGAAGCAGGCCGAAGAAGGCCGCTGGCTCGACGCCGCTCCAGTCAGCGGCCTCCACCGCGCCTTTCTCGACGTCCTGCAGCACCGCCATCTGCGCGTCGAACGGCAGCTCGGCGAACGGCTTGCCGTGGCGACGCCGCGCCGTCGCGTCGAGGCCCCGGATTCCCGCGCGCCAGAGCGGCTGGGCCTTCTTCTGCCGGGTGGCAAGCTGACGGTCGATGAACGTGACGGCGCCGGCCTCGGCTGCCCCGGGGTCCTGGTCGGGCGGGACGATCTGGTCGCAGGCCGCGGCGAGCGTCCTCGCTTCGTCCTCGGTCAGCGCCCGCCAACGGCTGGTCGGCTTGCCGCACGCCACGGCGGCCGCGGCGGCGGCGGTGGCGCCGGTTTTCAGGAAGCCGCGTCGATCGACGGCGAAGGGGTCGTCCATCCTGGATCCTCCCGACGGTTGGACCATACCGACGGAATCACCCGGTAGGCAATAGGCAAGACGCCCCATGCCGTGTCATCCTCGCCCCTGCCGCCGCAGCGGTGCCCCCCCGGGAGGTTCGACATGATGACGGGACTCGCCATGGCCCTGGCCGCGCTCTCCTGCGGGGAGCCGCTCGTGGACGGCCGCGACGGCCAGCGCTACCCGACCGTCCGCCTCGGCGGGCAGTGCTGGATGGCGCGCAATCTCGACCACGGCGCGGCCGTCCCGGACGGGGTCACCCGCGACGCCTCGGCGGTCGAGAGGAGCTGCTACGACAACGACCCGCAGAGCTGCCGCGTCTACGGCGGGCTCTACACCTGGGACGAGGCGAAGGGCTCCTGTCCCGCCGGCTGGCACCTGCCGACCCGCGGCGAGTGGGAGGCGCTCGCGGCCCACCTCGGGACGGGGGCCGCTGGCGAGAGACTGAAGGCGCGAAAGGACCACATCCCGCCGTTCGACGGCACCGACGACGTCGGCTTCAGCGCGCTGCCCGGGGGCACGGCCTTCCGCGGCACCTTCGGCCGCCAGGGCCACTGGGCGGTCTTCTGGACGGCCACGGAGAGCGGGCCCGAGCGTGCGGTCTCCGCCAGCCTCGACCGCCTGTGGTATCCGGCGCCGCCGCGCTACCGAAGCGTCGTCGTCGACTCGCTCTACCTGAAGGAGAACGCCTTCTCGGTCAGGTGCGTCAGGGACGAGGCGGCGGGGAGAGAGAGCCGGCTTTCAGCGGGGCCTTCAGCGGGGCTCTCCGGGACGGATAGATCCCCGCGGCGCGTGGCACGGACGACGCGCCGCGGGGTGAATATCCTCTGCATCGTCTGCGAGGACATCTCGCCGCAGCTCGGCAGCTACGGCGACCCGGTGGCGCTGACGCCGGTCCTCGACCGGCTGGCCCGAGACGGCGTGCGCTTCACCCGCATGTTCTCGAGCTCGGGCGTCTGCGCGCCCAGCCGAGCGGCGCTGATCACGGGCATGTATGCCACCGCCATCGGCGCGAACAACATGCGCACCAGCACAAAGGACCTCGCCGACCACACCCCCTACGAGGCGACGCCCCCGCCCGCCGTGCGCCCCTTCACCGAGTACCTGCGGGCGGCCGGCTACTACACGACGAACAACGCGAAGACTGACTACCAGTTCCAGGCCCCCCTGACCGCCTGGGACGAGAGCGGCCCTGAGGCCCACTGGAAGAGCCGGCCCGAGGGCATGCCCTTCTTCTCCGTCTTTAACCTCGAGACGACGCACGAGTCGCAGGTCTGGGACCGCGCCAACGACCCCGCGGTCGTGGCCCCGGAGCGCGTCCTCCTGCCGCCCTACTACCCCGACACGCCCGCGATCCGGCGCGACGTCGCCCGCGTCTACAGCAACGTCGCCATCATGGACCGCCAGGTGGGAGAGCTGCTGGCGGAGCTCGACGAGGCGGGGCTTACCGACGAGACGACCGTCATCTTCTATTCGGACAACGGCGGCCCGCTCCCGCGCGGCAAGCGGGAGGTGCTCGACTCGGGCCTCCACGTGCCGTTCCTGATGCGCTTCCCCGGGGGCGCCCACGCGGGCACCGTGGTGGACGACCTCGTGGCTTTCGTGGACATCCCGGCCACCATCCTCTCGCTCGCCGGCGTCCCGGTGCCGCGGCACATGCAGGGCCGTCCCTTCTGGGGCGGGCAGAAGGCCCCGTCGCGGGACTTCGTCTTCGCGGCGCGCGACCGGATGGACGAGCGGACCGACGCGGTGCGGGCGGTGCGCGATCGCCGCTTCAAGTACATCCGCAACTACCGACCCGACCTGCCCCGCTACCAGGACATCACGTTTCGCCGGGAGATGGCGGCGATGCAGGACATCCTCCGCCTGCGCGACGAGCAGAAGCTCGACCCGGTCCAGTCGCTCTGGTTCCAGCCGACGAAGCCGCCCGAGGAGCTCTACGACACCGAGACAGACCCTCACGAGGTGCGCGACCTCGCGGGCGACCCCGCGAACCGCCCGCACCTCGAGCGGCTGCGTACGGCCCTCGAGGTCTGGCTCCGGGAGACCGGCGACCGGCCCGGTCGCCCCGAGACGGAGCTCGTCGAGTCGATGTGGCCGGGTGGTGTCCAGCCGAAGACGGTCGCGCCCGCGATCGCCTGGCGCGACGGACGCGTCGCGATCGAGTGCCCGACCCCGGGCTCGGCGATCGCCTACCAGGTGGACGGCCAGGGCTTCCGCCCCGGCCATTGGCTCCTCTACGGCGGGCCTTTCCAGGCGAGGAGCGGGGCCGCGATCACCGCCACCGCCAACCGCATCGGCTACGCGCCGAGCCCCGAGGTGCGCTTCGTCGTGCCGTGAGGGCCGGGCTGGGTGTCAGTCGCGCCGCCAGAGGCAGCTCGTGGAGCCCACCCAGGTCTTGTCGCGGTTGAACTTGACGCCCATCATCTTGCCCCGCGAGAGGCGGGCGAGGGTCGTCACCGGCAGGGGGCGCCCGTCGCGCCACACGAACATGACGCGCACTTCGACCCGCGAGCGCCCGCCGTCCGCCGCCTCCACGACCGGTGCGTACTCCACCTTGCGCATGAGCAGCGTGCTGGCACGCTCGCTCTCCGGGACGGCGGCAAGGTCCTCCGGGGCCACGTCCACCTTCACGCCCGAGCCCGAGAAGGAGAAGAGCGGCTTCAGGACCCAGCGCTCGAGGTCGTCGGGGACGCCCTCGAGCTCCGAAAGCAGCCGCGACTCGGGCACGAGCGGGTGCCGCAGGCCGGGCAGGGCGTGCTTGCTCCAGCGGAAGAACCAGTTCGGGTGCCCGGCCCACTGCACGTCCAGCTCCTCCGTGAAGCGGAACGGGAGCGCGACCTTCCTCGCGACGAGCTCGTCGACGATGACGCGGTTGTAGACGCGCAGGATGCGCGTCCTTCTCCCGTCGCGCTCGTACCACAGCTCGCGCCCGCTCTTCGTCACCTCGGTCAGGCAGACGGCGCGGATGCCGAAGAGCCTCTCCGTCGCCGCGAAATCCGGGTAGGTGCCCTGCCCCGGCGGGTCGAGGTCGAGGAGGACGACGTTCTCGGCGGGGAGGCCGCCGAGAATCGCCTCCCCCACCACCCGCCGGTAGCCTGCGTCGTCGAGGCCGCCGAGGAAGAAGTCGAGCGGCTCTCCGGGCATCATTTCGAGGCACAGCCGCCCCTGAAGGAGCTGGAAGGCGTAGAGCGAGGGGAAGCCCTGCAGCTCGATGAGCCGGGGCACGAAGCGCCCGTCGTCGTCGACGATCGCGAAATCCGCCTGGGCGAAGAGCGAGTGGTCGTCGCTGCCCGGGACGTCGAACTCGGGGGGCACCGCGGCCTTCGAGCGCTCGAGCGCCTCCGGCTGCAGGAGCTGGTCCCAGATCTCGAGCGCCCCCTGCACCATCGCGTCGCGCAGGTCGTGGGGCAGGAAGACCGGCGACTCGCAGAGGCGGAAGCCGATCCGGGAGCCGGCCGCCTCGGCGAGGCGGGCCTTGTAGGTCTCGTAGGCGCTCTCCGTCCAGGACGCGTTGAAGGCCCGCCGCAGCGGCTCGATCACCCGATCACCCCGCTCAGGCGAGCTGCTGGTAGAAGTCGTGGCCCTTGTCGTCCACGAGGATGAAGGCCGGGAAGTCCACGACCTCGAGCCGGTAGACCGCCTCCATGCCGAGCTCGGGGTACTCGATGAGCTCCACCTTCTTGATGTTCTCCTTCGCGAGGAGCGCAGCGGGCCCGCCGGCGGAGCCCAGGTAGAAACCCCCGTGCTTCTTGCAGGCTTCCGTCACCTGGGCGCTGCGGTTGCCCTTGGCGATCATGACCATCGAGCCGCCCTGCGACTGGAAGAGGTCCACGTAGGAGTCCATGCGGCCCGCGGTCGTCGGCCCGAACGACCCGGAGGGCAGCCCCTCGGGCGTCTTGGCGGGGCCCGCGTAGTAGACCGGGTGGTCCTTGAAGTACTGCGGCAGGCCCTCGCCCCGGTCGAGCCGCTCCTTGAGCTTCGCGTGGGCGATGTCGCGGGCCACCACGATGGGGCCGGTCAGCGAGATCGCGGTCGCCACGGGGTGCTTCGTCAGCTCGGCGAGGATCTCCTTCATGGGCCGGTTGAGGTCGATCGACACCTTCGGCTTGTAGGGCACGCCGCGGTACCGCTCGGGGATGAAGCGGCCGGGGTTCCTCTCGAGCTGCTCGACCCAGATCCCGTCCCGGTCGATCTTCGCGAGGATGTTCCGATCCGCGGAGCAGGAGACGCCCATCCCGATCGGGCAGGAAGCCCCGTGGCGCGGCAGGCGGACGACCCGCACGTCGAGGGCGAAGTACTTCCCGCCGAACTGCGCGCCAATGCCGGTCTTCCGCGCCGCCTCCAGCAGCCTGGCCTCGAGCTCGACGTCGCGGAAGGCCTGGCCCTGCTTGTTCCCGGCGGTCGGGAGGCCGTCGAGGGCCCTCGCGGAGGCGAGCTTGACGGCCTTGAGGGTGGCCTCGGCCGACGTGCCGCCGATGACGAAGGCGAGGTGATACGGCGGGCAGGCGGCGGTGCCGAGGGCCTTCATCTTTTCGGACAGGTACTTCACGAGGCTCGCCGGGTTCAGGAGCGCCTTCGTCTCCTGGAAGAGGTAGGTCTTGTTCGCCGACCCTCCCCCTTTCGCGATCATCAGGAAGTGGTACTCCATCCCGTCCGTCGCGTAGACGTCGATCTGCGCAGGCAGGTTCGTCCCCGAGTTGGCCTCGTCGTACATCGTGAGGGGAACGGTCTGCGAGTAGCGGAGGTTCTCCTTGGCGTAGGTGTCGAAGATGCCGCGGGAGAGGTGCTCCTCGTCGCGCCCGCCCGTCCAGACGCGCTGGCCTTTCTTGGCGACGATGGTGGCGGTGCCCGTGTCCTGGCACATCGGGAGCACGAAGCCGGACGCGACCTCGGCGTTGCGGAGGAGGGCGAGCGCCACGCCGCGGTCGTTCTCCGAGGCCGCGGGGTCGTCGAGGATCGCGGCGAGCTGGGCGAGGTGACCGGGCCGGTAGAGGAACGATACGTCGCGGAAAGCCTCGCGCGCGACGACGGTGAGGGCCTCGGGAGCGACTTTCACGACCTCCTGGCCGTCGAACCGGGCCAGGGACACGAGGTCGGAGGCGACTTTGCGGTAAGGCGTTTCCTCCCTCGCGATGGGGAAGGGGTCCACGTAGCGGAACTCGGCCATGATGACCTCCTCGGATGGCCCGCTCGTCCTCGCGCCGGTGCGGGGCGGGCGAGGGCTCGAGCCGGGTAGGCTGTCGCCAGCGTAGTCACGGCGACCCGGCGCGTCAACGGCACGGGAGGCGGGCCCGAGGATCTGGGCCGTCTTCCCTCGGGGCCTTCCAGGAATGCAGGGAAGGAGGGAAGTGAAGCCGACGGATCGGCCCAGGTCGACCCGCGCTTCGCGCGGGTCGTGAGTGCGTTGACAGGCCGGGGGTCCCGGCCTAGGATTGGAAGCTCGAAAAGACGTTCGGCGCCCCCCGTGCCGGAGTGGTGGAACTGGCAGACACGCACGTTTGAGGGGCGTGTGGAGAAATCCGTGCGGGTTCGAATCCCGCCTCCGGCACCAACCCTGCGGGGTCCGCTCCTGAAGGACTAAGGGGCGGACGCCCGCCCGCGGCCCGAGCCGAGGAGCGGCCACAGCGATGTAGGCCGCATCGCTGCGGCCAATTCGCAGCCTGTGCGAGTGACTCAGCAGTCCGGCGTCACGGCCGGAAGTCGATCCCCGGACTCCATCGCGGCCAGGCCCAGCAGCACCAGCGGCGCCGCGACGGCCTCCGGCGAGAGGACCGGCGCGAGGAGGATCCCGGCGAGGCTCGCGATCCCGCCGAGAGCGAGCGGCGGCCAGGGCCGCTTCAACAGCCACAGGACGAGGCCCGCCAGAAGGAGCGGCGCGAGCGCGGCGAGGGCGAGCGCTCCCGCGAAAGCCTCCGCGCCGCGGTACGCGAGGAGGTTGAAGAGGCCGAGGCCGGGGCCGGGGGCGGCCCGCGCGCCGAGGCATGCCACGAAGGCCGCGGGGTCGAGGAGGGCGATCGGCGCGACGAGCAGCAGGTACGCCGCGAGGGCCGCGGCGATGGCCCTCGCGCGCTCCCGGCCGCTCGCATCCACGATCATCAGGAAGGGGGCGACCAGCAGCGCCCGGTGATCGAGGGCCACCGCCACGCCGGCCAGCGACCCGGCGCCGATGCCGGCGCCGCGGCGTCCGGCGGCCCAAGCGCCGACGAGCGCCGCCAGGGAGAGGGCGGCGGGCGAGCCGAGCACCGTCCCGAGGGCCATCGGCGCCGCCAGCAGC
>JBGPQQ010000178.1:0-6954 GCA_041489115.1 Vicinamibacteria bacterium
AGCCTCTCCGCGTCGAGCCGTTCTGTCTCGGTGAAGCCGAGCGGCGGCGGCTCGACTCGCGGGTCGATCCCCAGGGGCGCGAGCGCGCCGGCCAGCCATCGAGACGCGTGCGCGCCTCCGACCGGGGGCGTGGGATCGCGGGCGACCAGGCGGCGGGCCCGTCGCCCGAGGGCGGCGAGAGCAGGCTCGCTGCGCGTGAAGGCCACCACGGCGTCGGCGGAGCCGAGCGCGGCCGCGACCGGACCGCGGGTGGCCTCGCCCGCGAGGAGGGCCGCCATCTCGGCCCCGTCCCAGGGCAGGACCTCCTCGACGCCGCCGGGTCCCACGAGCGCCGCGGCGGGGGCCGCGGGCGCGAGGAGGCTCGTGGGGCTCCCCGCGGCGCGCAGCGCGGCGATCGCCCGCCGCAGGAGGACGAGGTCCCCGAGGGCGCCGGCTCGAACGAGCAGGACGTGCAGGGCGGGCGGCCTAGGGGACGTCGACGCGGGCGGTGGCGGCGTTGCCGAGCAGGTCGCTCGCCCGCAGGACGACGATGCGCGGGCCGCTTCCCTTGGCCGGGGGGAGCGCGAAGTCGTAGGTCTCCTCGAGCGAGTCCCCGATCCCGTCGGACGGGGGGACCTCTTCCCAGCGGCCGGCGTCGATCGACATCTCGAGCTTGCGAACCGGGCTGGCGTCGTCGCGGACGGTGACCCGGATGCGGCCCCGAGGATCGAGCGAGGCGGCGATCGCGGGCGGGGCGTTGTCCACCTGGAAAGAGGCGCTGTCCGTCGAGCCGGTGAGGGCGAGGGCGGGCGGGTTCCCGGGCGAGTCCGAGGCGACGACGCGGACGACGTAGCGTCCGTTCGGCACGGTGGCGGTGTCCCAGGCGAACACGGGCTCGTCGAGGTCGGCGCGGAGCGGCTGCCAGCGCTCGTCACCCATGGCCCGGTACTGCACGTCGTAGAGGAGAGCGTCGCCGTTCGGGTCCTCGGCCTGCCAGGAGAAGGTGCGCAGGCCGTGCTGGTAGAGCTTGCGGCTGAAGCTGATCGCGGGCGGGCTGCCGGCCGGGGGGCGCTGGGCCGCCGCGCGCTCGCTGAGGGGGTCCGTCTGCAGGCCGAGGATCTCGGCCTCGCCGCTGACCGAGATCGGCTTCTGGAAGACCTCGCCCGCGGGGTGGACCGTGATCGACTTCACGACCGGCGGCAGGTTGCGCTGGAGATAGGCGGCGGCGACGGCTTCGACGGTCGGGCTGGCGCCGCCCTTGCCGGCGAGGGTGACCCGCAGCTGCAGGAAGCGGGCCCTCTCGCTGCGGCTCGCCTCCCCGGCCGAACGGGTCGCCGGCGCGGACCAGTCGGTCCACGTCGTGTCTGGGGTCGCCGTGTTGCCCGCGCGGGTCTGGACGCGCACCTCGGTGCCCGGTGGGGTCGTCCCTTCCCACGAGACGCGTCCCCAGCTCGAGACCGTCTCGGTGTCCTTTACCTTCGAGAGGAAGGTCCCTTCCGAGGCGAGCGTGCCGTCGAGGGCGAAGACCCGCGCCGGGTTCGACGTGACGAGCGCGGCGCCGCCCCCGGGCGCGGGCGCGAGGGCAGTGACCTGCTCGGCAGGCAGCGTGGCCACGAGGGCCCAATGGCCGTCGTCGCCGACGCGGTAGACCTTGCCCTTGTTCCCCGTGCCGACGAGGACGCCCGCGCCGGTGGCCACGGCGGAGTGGGGAACGTCGTCGGCCGAGCTCCAGAGGGTGTCGCTCTCCCCCGACGGGCGGATGCGGAGGAGGGCGCCCTTCGGCGGGGCGGCGGCGTCCGGGCTCCCGGTTCCCACGACGACGGGGGACCCGCCCGCGGGCGGCAGGACCGTGTAGCTCTCGCTGACCGTCACCTCCGCGACCACGCTGCCGGAGCCGGCGGCCGGGGGAGCGGCGGCGGGGGCCGGGGGACGCGAGGGCTCGGCGGTCCGCCCGTCGATGGCCGCGGCGTAGAGGCTGCCGTCACTGCCGAGGTCGAGCGCCTTGATCTCCCGGTAGGCGGAGTCGAGGAGGACGAAGACCCGGCCGGGAGCGTCGATGCGGTAGACGATGCCCTCGGGAGCGCTCCCCGCGTAGACGCGCCCGCGCGCGTCCACGCGCAGCGACAGGATGTGGGTCTCCGTCGAGACGAGCACGGCCTCCGACTTCCCGTCGGGGGTCACGCGGTAGACGCGGCCCTCGCCGCCCGTGGCGACGTAGAGAGCGCCGGAGGGGTCGAAGGCCAGGGCCCAGATGTACTTCTCCGCGGGGTCGAAGAAGCGCGTGCCCTTGCCGGCGGCGTCGATCGCGTAGACCGCGCCGTCCGGCGACGTCGCCGCGTAGACGCGCCCGTCGGGCCCGGCCGCGACCGCGTGCACCTCGAGCTCCGCCGCGTCGAAGAGGACCGAGCCGTTCGCCCCGTCGACGCGCAGGACCCGGCCGTCGTTGCCCGTCCCGACGTAGAGGACCCCGCGGGCGTCGCGGGCCACGCACCACGCGTTCGGAGCCTCGGGGTCGAAGAGTGGCCGCGGCGAGAGGCCGAGCCGCAGGCGGCCGTCGGAATCGAGCGACAGGCCCTCGATCTCGCCCTCGAGGAAGGCGCGTGGGCCTTCGAGGCGCCGGAACTGCGGGCCGGCCCCCTGGACGGCGGATGCGACGGCGGCGAGGACGGCGGCGGCGGCGGCGCGGCGGAGCATGGCGGGAAGGCCTCTCGTCTCTAGCGCTCGACGGAGACGGCGATCTGCCGCCAGCCGGAAACGGCGCGGCCGGTGGCGAGATCGCCGGACCACACGGTGGACGCGGGCAGGGGGACGACGCTCGTGCCCTGGTCGGCGGAGCTCAGGACGGACAGGACCGAGCCGGGCAGCGCGGGCAGGTACTCCCCGCCCACGATGGCGCCCCCGCCCGGTCGGGTGAGGCGGGCGTAGATGCGGCTGCCCGTTCGCAGGCGGTTCAGCACGCGCAGGAGATGGTCCATGTCCCGGGCCACGAAGCCCTGGCGCATCTCCCGCTGCTCGACGGCGTCCATGGTCGCGGCGTCGGCGACGAGCAGCGTGTAGCTGCCGGTGGGCGCGCTCGCCGGGATCGCGACGGGCAGCATCTCGGTCACCGTCTCGCCGCGGTGGGTGCGGAGCTGGACCTTGACTGGCGCCACGGTTCCCGGCCGGAGCGGGAGGGGCCGGTCCACCCAGGCCCGCACCAGGGTGGCGGTCTCGCGGGTCTCGACCGCGTCCACCGAGACGAAGAGGCCCTCCAGCGTCACCTTCTCGAAGTCGTTGCTCACGAGGAGCGCGAGGGGGCCGGCCAGGATGGAGGCCGCCTGCTGGGCGGGCTGGTCCGAGGCCACGACGTCGCGCAGGCTCACCTCGCGCCCGCCGGCGAGGACGAGGCGGGCGTCGATGCGGAGCGTGGCGGCGCCGGAGGCCCTCTCGTGTCCCTGCAGCACGGAGAGGAGCGACACGTAGGCGAGGAGCGGCGTGAACAGCTCGTCCTCGACCATGCGGAAGCGGAACGTGCGCTCGCTCGTCCGGGGGGAGCGCAGGCGCACCTCCACCGGGATCATGCGCGGCGTCTCGCCGAGGCGGCCGGAGATGGTGGTCGCCCGGTCCTGGTCCATCGTCCCTACGGCGTCGAGGGCCACGGCGATCTTCCAGGAGACCTGGAGGCTCGGAAAGACCGAGTACACCCAGGCCTTCTTCAGGGGGAAGCGGGTCGGGCCCAGGTTGTAGAACGGGTGGCCGAAGGCGTAGACGCGGCCCTGGTCGATGGTGGTAATCGTCCCGGTCACCGACAGGTCGAGGTCGCCCTCGACCAGGGAGACGCCCACCGCGGCCCCGGGCGCGAGGTCGGGGACCGGGCCGGGCGCGGCCGCGCTGCTGCCCCCCATGACGGGGGCGAAGCCCATCCCGGAGAAGACGCCGCGGGCCCATTCGAAGGTGTCGGGGTCGAAGCCGGAGAAGACGAGGGGCAGCGCGAGAGGGCTGAGGGTGGCCCCGGCGACGCCCGGAGGGAGCGGGTCTCCGCGGAACGAGCCGGGAACCAGGGAGCGCAGCGCGTGCAGGGGGCGCTGCAGCGCGGCGGCCACCGTCGCCCGGCCGAGAGGCGCGGCGGGGGCGCCCTCGTCCGGGAGGCGGAAGCGCGCCGAGGCGGCGCGCGGAGCGCCGCTCGCGGCGGCCTCGATCATGTCGCCGATCGGGGTGATCCCCGCGATGGGCTCCTTGCCGAACGGGAACGCGTACGCCACGGCGCCCACCAGCTTGCCGTCGATGAAGACGGGGCTGCCGCTCATGCCGGCGATGACCCCGGTCTCGGCGAGGGGCCCGCCCTCGAGGCGCGCCAGGATGAGGCTCTGCCGGGGCCCCACGGCGTTCTCGAGCACCCCGAGGATCTGGACCCTGAACTCGTCGACGCGCGCCCCCGCGAAGACGGTGCGCCCCACGCCCTGCATGCCGGGGCGCACCTCCGCGAGGGGCAGCGCCTCGCCCGCGAAGGCGGCGCCGGCGGACAGCGAGGCGAGGAGGAGAGCGGCGAGCCGGGACATCGAGGCCATGTTAGGGTGGCCACGAGGCGAGCGCAACGCGCGCTTGACCCGCCGGCCGCGGCGCCGTTAGCATCGCCCGGTTCCGCAGGAGAAGGTCATCGCGATCGAGGAGAAGAACGTGTCCGAGACCAGGGCCGCCTCGGCGGCCCGAGATTTGTCGCGCACCGTGGCGGCGGGGCTCCTGGCCTGGGTGTGGCCGGGCCTCGGCCACCTGTTCCTGGGCCGCCGGGGCAAGGGCCTCGTCCTGATGGGCTCGATCCTGGCCCTCTTCGGGCTCGGGGTCGCGATGGACTCGCGCCTCCAGCTCCACCTGGGCCTCGAGGACCCCCTGGCGCTCCTCTTCAGCCTCGCCCAGATGGGGGCGGGCGCCCCCTACGTCTTCGCGCGGCTGCTGGGGTACGAGGCGGGCGTCGTGACGTCGCCGACCTACGAGTACGCCAACACCTTCACCGCGGTGGGGGGGCTGCTCAACATCCTGGTCGTCCTCGACGCGCTCGACACGGCGCGGGGAGTGCGCGGCAAGTGATGCACTCGCACCTCGTCACGCTCGTCGTCTTCTCGGCCCTCGTGTCCACCGTGTTCGCGACGCTCCTCCGGGACACGCCCCGCGAGCGCGTGCGGTTCGGCCTGATGGCCTTCACCGCGTTCGTGCTGTCGACGCTCCTGATCGGCTGGCTGACGAACCCGTTCCCGCGCTGAGCGGGCCTCAGCTCCCCCGGATCCAGCGGGGCGCGCCCATCCGGTAGCCCGCGTCCTCGGTGTGGAGGACGGTGCGGCCCGAACCGTCGGGCTGCACCAGAACGAGCTGCGAGCGGGCGCTGGCCGCGTCGGTTTCGACGAACACGATCCCCTTCGAGCCCCAGTCCGGCGCCCCCCGGAAGACCGGCCCCGAGGACACCACCCGCGGGGCGGCGGTGCCGTCCGTCGGCACGGTCAGCACGTCCCACGTGCCGAGGCCGCCGTTGCCGATGCCGGTCAGGCGCCGGAACGCGACGGACAGGCTGTCCGGAGAGAACACGGGATCGGCGTCCGCTCCCACGACGTAGGGCGTGCCGGGCAGCGACTCCCCCGTGGCGGGACCGCTCGTGAGGGGAGTCTGCGAGAAGAGGTAGATGCGGCTCACCCCGGACGCGTCGATCCCCTCGTAGACCGCCGTGCGGGCGAAGGGGTCGATGCGGGCGCTGCGCTCGCGGAAGGTCGAGCTGTTGGTCAGGTTCTGCTCCGCCGTGCCGTTGGGCTGGGAGTAGAAGAGGTCCTCCTGGCTCGTCTGCGGAACGACCGCCGAGTAGAGGATGAAGGACCCGTCCGGGGAGTAGTCCACGCTGTCGACGCGCCGGTTGGGGAAGATGAGCGTCTCGACCGAGCGCGAGAGGTCCATGAAGTACAGCGCGCTCGCGCCCGCCGCCGCCGCCGGGGTGGTGCGAATGGCGGCGAGCCGGTTCCGGTCGGGGGAGGGGGCGACCTGGAGGAAGTCACAGGGCGTCGCCGCCTGCGCGCAGCTGGTCAGCCGCTCGACCTTGGAGCCGTCGGCGTTCAGCGCGTGGAGCTCGCGAGCTTCCCCCGGCCCCGCGGCCCACGAGCCGCTCACGAACAGCAGCACGGCTTCCGCCGAAGGCGGCCGGGTGGCGCTCGCGCCCATGAAGGGGTTCGTGGAATCGTGGCCGCAGGCGGGGGCGACCGCGAGAGAGGCCGCGAGGAAGAGCCGGCGAAGCATGGGCGAGCCTAGTCCCCCGCGCGCGGCCGAGTCAAGACAGCCGCGTGGTATAGTGCGCGGTCGCGCCATCGAAGAAGGGGACGGCTTGGCTTTCGAGAACCTGCTCGGCGAGGCCCAGGAGGGCGAGGAGAAGCGCGCCCCGCGCTTCGAGGGCCGATGAAGCAGGCCCCGGACGGCCGCCCTTCCGCGCGCGGGCTCCGCGTCGCGATCGTGCGGTCGCTGTTCAACCGCCCCGTGACGGACGGCCTCCTGGCCGGCGCGCGCGAGGCGCTCGCAGGGATGGGCGCGGACGAGAGGCGAGTCGAGGTGTACGAGCTGCCGGGAGCCTTCGAGCTGCCGCTCGCCGCGCAGGCCGCGGCCCGCTCGGGACGGTTCGACGCGGTGGTCGCGCTCGGCGCGGTCATCGAGGGCGAGACCGACCACTACGAGCACGTGGCCCGCGAGGCGGCGTCCGGGCTCGGCGCCGTGGCGCGCGAGACCGGCGTGCCGGTGGCCTTCGGCGTGCTCACGGTCCGGCAGGAGGAGCACGCCCGCCGGCGCGCCGCGGCGGGCCCCGACAACAAGGGCGCGGAGGCGGCGCGGGCGGCGGTGATGACGGCGCTCGCCCTCCGGGCGATCGGGAGGAGGCCGGCGAAGCGCGCCCCGCGCCAGCCCGCCTCCCGGCGGGGGCGCTGATGGGACGGCGCACCAAGGCCCGCGAGTGCGCCTTCCAGATCCTCTACC
>JBGPQQ010000179.1:0-6861 GCA_041489115.1 Vicinamibacteria bacterium
ACGGCCCGACGAATTCCGCGGCGGCTCCCGCACGCCCCCCATCTCGGGGACACATCATCCCGAGGTAGACGACCAGGAAGACGACGACGACGAGCGTATCCAAGCGCTAGCCCTTCAGGCGGCGGAGGCGGCGCAGCCCCTCGTCGATCGTCGCGTCGTCCTTGCAGAAGGCGAAGCGCACGAGGTGGCGCACGCGCCTCCCGGCCGCGAACGCGCTCACCGGGATCGCGGCTACCCCCACGCGCTCGACGAGCGTGCGGCAGAACGTCTCGTCGTCGTCGTAGCCGAGCGGCCGGATGTCGGCGAGGGCGAAGTAGGTGCCCTCGGGCGGGCGGATGCCGAAGCCGATCTCCGCGAGCCCCTCGCAGAGCCGGTCCCGCCGGGCCCGGTAGTCGCCGCGCAGCCGTGCGTAGTACTCGTCGGGGGCCCCGAGCGCGGCCGCCGCCGCGTGCTGGAAGGGCGTCGCCACCGCGAAGGTGACGAACTGGTGGACGGCGCGCACGGCCGCCGCGAGCTCGGGCGCGGCGCAGCTCCAGCCGACCTTCCAGCCGGTGAGGCTGAACGTCTTGCCCGCGGAGGAGATCGTGACCGTCCTCTCGCGCATCCCGGGCAGGGTGGCGATCGGCACGTGGTCCCCGTCGAAGACGACGTGCTCGTAGACCTCGTCGGTGACGACCAGGAGGTCGTGCTTCACGCACGTCGCCGCGATCGCGGCGAGCTCCCCGTGCGAGAAGACGCGTCCCGCGGGGTTGTTGGGCGAGTTGAGGACGAGGAGCCGCGTCTTCGGCGTGATCGCGGCCTCGAGCGCGGCGGGATTCAGCCGGAGCTCGGGCGGCGCCAGGGGGACGATCCGCGCCTTCGCCTGGGCGAGCGCGATCCCGGGGAGGTAGGCGTCGTAGAAGGGCTCGAAGACGATCGCCTCGTCGCCGCGCTCGAGGAGCGCCGCCAGGGCCGCGTACAGGGCCTCGGTGGCGCCGGCGTGGATCGTGATCTCCGCCGCGGGGTCGTGGTCGATCCCGTAGAAGCGCTTCTGGTGCTCCGCCACCGCCTGCTGGAGGGCGGGGAGCCCCGGCATCGGGGCGTACTGGTTGTGCCCGGCCCGGACGGCCGCGATCGCGGCCTTCTTCACGAACTCGGGGCCGTCGAAGTCGGGATAGCCCTGGCCGAGGTTCACCGCCCCGTGCTGGCGGGCGAGGGCCGTCATCTCGGCGAACACGGACGTGCCGAAGCCGGAGAGGCGAGGCGTCAGCGGCGGGCGGCGCATGAACCCGTAAGTCTACCAGCCTCGCAGCGTGCGCCGGTCCGGGCTCTGGGCCGGGGCTCGGCTCGCGTGGGCTCGGGGGCCGGCTTGGCCGCGGCGCGAGCGCGCAACGGACTGCAAGGGCAACGGCCGAGAGCCGCGCCGCTGCGGGTGGCTCTCTTCCCGCGGCGGTCCGCATGAACTGGTGCCGTTTGAAAGCTGCCCCGTCCGCGGACAGAATGGCCGGCGCCTCGGTCGAGGCCCATCCACGGAGTCAAATGTGAAGAAGTTGACCGCCCTCTCGACCGCACTGTCGCTGGCCGTGGCCGTCGCCCTCGTGGCGATCGCGCAGGACGCCAGGCCCGTTGCGATGGACGCGAAGCCCGCCGTCGCGAAGAAGGCGGGGCCCTCGAAGAAGGCCGAAGCCGCGAAGAAGGCCGTCGACGCGAAGGCCGACGAGGCCGAGGCGGAGAAGCCGAAGGGCGGCTGGTCCGCCGACACCTGGAGCGGCCTCGGGCTGCGCGGCATCGGCCCCGCCGTCACCTCCGGCCGCATCGTCGACATCGCCGTCGACCCCACCGACAAGAAGCGCTGGTTCCTGGCCGTGGCGTCGGGCGGCGTCTGGAAGACCGAGAACGCCGGGACCACCTGGACGCCCGTTTTCGACGGTGAGGGGTCCTACTCGATCGGCTGCGTCACGATCGACCCCCGGAACCCGAGTGTCGTCTGGGTGGGCACCGGCGAGAACAACTCGCAGCGGAGCGTCGGCTACGGCGACGGCGTCTACAAGAGCGAGGACGGCGGCAAGAGCTGGAAGAACGTCGGCCTCAAGGCCTCCGAGCACGTCGGCAAGATCGTCATCCACCCGAAGGACTCGAACGTCGTCTACGTCGCAGCGCAGGGCCCGCTCTGGGCGCCCGGCGGCGACCGCGGCCTCTACAAGACGACCGACGGAGGCAGGACCTGGAACGCCGTGCTCACGATCAGCGAGAACACCGGCGTCACCGACGTCGTCATGGACCCGCGCGACCCCGACACCCTGATCGCCGCCGCCTGGCAGCGCCGGCGCCACGTCTTCACGCTGATCGACGGGGGGCCCGAGTCGGGCCTCCACAAGACGACCGACGGCGGCAAGACGTGGAAGAAGATCACGAGCGGCCTGCCCAAGGAGGAGATGGGCCGCATCGGCCTCGCCATCGCCCCGACCGAGCCCGACACCGTCTACGCCCTCGTCGAGACCGCCGCCGCCAACAAGGCGGGCGGGACCTTCCGCTCCACGAACCGCGGCGAGACGTGGGAGAAGCGCGGCGACTACAACCCGGGCGGCCCGATGTACTACCAGGAGATCTTCGTCGACCCGAAGGACGCGGAGCGCGTCTACTCGATGGACGTCTTCCTGCAGGTCTCGGACGACGCGGGCAAGACGTGGAGGAACCTCGGCGAGCGCTACAAGCACGTGGACAACCACGCGATCTGGATCGACCCCGACGACACCGACCACTACCTCGTCGGGTGCGACGGCGGTCTCTACCAGAGCTTCGACCGCGGGGCCACGTGGCACTTCTTCTCCAACCTGCCCGTGACCCAGTTCTACCGCGTCGACGTGGACGACTCCTCGCCTGTCTACTCCGTCTACGGCGGCACCCAGGACAACAATACCCTCGGCGGCCCCTCGCGCACGCTCAACGCCCACGGCGCCGCCAACCACGACTGGTTCGTCACCTGGGGCGGCGACGGCTTCCACGCCCGCATCGACCCCAACGACCCCAACATCGTCTACTCGACCCTGCAGTACGGCGTTCTCGGGCGGTACGACCGCAAGAGCGGCGAGGCCGTCCTCATCCAGCCGCAGGAGAAGCCGGGAGACGACCCGCTCCGCTGGAACTGGGACAGCCCGCTCGTCCTCTCCCCCCACGAGCCCACGCGGCTCTACTTCGCGGCGCAGCGCGTCTTCCGCAGCGAGGACCGCGGCGACAGCTGGACGCCGATCAGCGACGACCTCACCCGCAAGCTCGACCGCAACAAGCTCAAGGTGATGGGCAGGGTGTGGGGCCCGGACGCGGTGGCCAAGGGCGCTTCGACGTCCCTCTTCGGCAACATCGTCTCGCTCGACGAGTCACCCCTCGTCGAGGGCCTCCTCTACGTCGGCACCGACGACGGACTCGTGCAGGTGACCGAAGACGGCGGCCGGACCTGGCGACGCCAGGACACCTTCCCGGGCGTTCCCGAGATGACCTACGTGAGCGACCTCTTCGCCTCCCGCTTCGACGCGAACGTCGTCTACGCGACCTTCAACAACCACAAGAGCGGCGACTTCAAGGCCTACGTCCTGCGCAGCGGGGACCGCGGGCGCACCTGGGCGGCGATCACCGCCGACCTGCCCGCGCGCGGGAGCGCCTGGACGATCGCCGAGGACACCGTGGAGCGCGACCTTCTCTTCGCAGGGACGGAGTTCGGCCTCTTCTTCTCGCGCGACGGCGGGAAGAAGTGGGTGCAGCTCAAGGGCGGCCTGCCCACGATCGCGGTGCGCGACCTCGCCATCCAGAAGCGCGAGGCCGACCTCGTGATCGCGACCTTCGGCCGCGGCTTCTACGTCCTCGACGACCTCACGCCGCTGCGCGTGGCGAAGCCCGCCGATCTCGAGAAGGAGGCGCTCACGTTCCCGGTGACGCGGGCGCTCGCCTACATTCCGTCCCTGCCGCTCGGCTACAAGGAGAAGGCGTTCCTCGGCGAGACCTTCTTCACCGCCCCCAACCCGCCGTTCGGCGCGGTCTTCACGTACTACCTGAAGGACGAGATGAAGACGAAGCGCAAGGCGCGCGTAGACGCCGAGAAGGAGGCGGAGAAGAAGGGGGCGGAGATCGCGTACCCGGACGCCGCCGCGCTTCGGGCCGAGGCCCTCGAGGAGGACCCGGCCGTCGTCCTCACCGTGAAGGACGCCGACGGCAACGTCGTCCGCCGGCTCACCGGCCCCGTGAAGGCGGGCGTCCACCGCGTCGCGTGGGACCTCCGCCTCCCGGCCTCGACCCCGACGTCCCTCAAGCCGGGCCCGACCCCGGTCGAGAACCCCTTCTACGACCCGCCCGCGGGCCCTCTCGCGGTGCCCGGCAGCTACACCGTCTCCTTCGAGAAGCGCGTGGACGGGGCGCTCACCGCGTTCGGCGAGCCGCGGACCTTCGCCGTCGAGTCGCTCGGCCTGCAGACGCTCAAGGCGACCGATGCCGCCGAGCTCCTGGCGTTCCAGAAGAAGACGGCACGGCTCCAGCGCGCGGTGCTCGGCGCGATCGAGAGCGCCGAGGAGGCGCAGAATCGCGTCAAGTCGGCGAAGAAGGCGATCGACGACACACCCGCCGCGGAGGCGAGGCTCGGCGCCGAGGCGCGGCGCATCGAGAAGGCGCTCGACGAGCTCCTCGTCGGCCTGCGGGGCGACCGCGTCATGCGCGGCCGGAACGAGCCCACCCCGATGTCCACCGTCGAGCGCGTCGAGGCCGTCGTCGGCAGCCACTGGTCGGCCACCGTGGCCCCCACCGGCACCAGCCGCCAGGCCTACGCCATCGCCTCCGAGGCGTTCGAGAAGCAGCTCGCGACCCTGCGGACCCTCGTCGAGACCGACCTCCGGGCCCTCGAGGGCGCGATGGAGAAGGCGGGCGCGCCCTGGACCCCGGGCCGCGTGCCGACCTGGACGAAGGAGTAGACGAGCGCGGGGCGGTCCGTCACTGGCGGATCGCCCCGCTGCCCGTGACCGTGAACTCGAGGGCCGCGGCCACCCCGGCCGGCAGGCCCTCGCGGACGACCCTCGTCAGCTTCGTCCCGTTGAGGAGGATGTCCTCCAGCACCGGCGGGTAGTTGCAGGCGTCCACGCAGCACATCCCGATGTCGCGCCCGTAGAGGCGCAGGGGCGTGTTCGTCGGCACGGCCGTGAGCACGCCCTCGTAGCGGCCGGCGGCCGTCTCCGTCAGGCGAAGCGTGGTCCCTCCCCAGAGCGGCACGATCGCCTGCAGCCCCGCCGGCGCGTTGTGGTGCGCGCACATCGGGTAGCAGACGTTGCCGCCGTCGGGGCAGCCGGCGGGCAGCCGTGACAGGTAGACGACGCGGACGTCGACGGCCCCGGGCTCGACGGGGGAGTCGCTCCCGCACGAGGTGGTGAGGCAGGCCAAGAGGAGGAGCGTTCCCGCGGCGCTGCGCGCATCCATGCCCCAGTGTACCGAGCGGAGAACTGCGAAGGCGAGTCTGCCCGCGCCGCTAGGTCCAGAATCCTGGATCAGGCGAAACCGCGTTGCCGAGTGAGCGCGAGTCGACGAAAGGCGTAGGGTCCCTCCTGCCCGCGGCCTGAGACCGGACCGGTCCTCCCTTGTCCCACCCTCCCGCTATGATCCCGTCGAGCCGCCCCTCTCCCGACGCACGCGGCGCGCACGCGCCGGTCGTCTGCCCGGCGTCGGAGGAGAGACATGGAAAGCCCGCCGCCCGCCGGCTCGCCGCCCCCGCGGCTCCTCGACCGCGTCCGCAGCGCCATACGCGCCCGGCACTTCAGCCGGCGCACCGAGAAGGCGTACGTCGCCTGGATCCGCCGGTTCATCTTCTTCCACAACAAGCGGCACCCCGACCGCCTGGGCGCCCCCGAGGTGACCGGCTACCTCAGCCACCTCGCTTCGAACCGGCATGTCAGCGCATCCACCCAGAACCAGGCGTTCAGTGCCCTTCTCTTTCTCTATCGCGAAGTCCTCGGCCGCGAGCTCGCCGGGCTCGAACAGACCCCGCGCGCCCGGCTGCCCGTGCGCCTCCCCGTCGTCCTGGCCCGCGAGGAGGTGGCGGCCGTCCTGCGCCACATGCGCGGGACGCCGTGGCTGATGGCCGCCCTCATGTACGGGGGAGGCCTGCGCCTGCTCGAGTGCTGCCGCCTGCGCGTCAAGGACGTGGACTTCGCCCGCCAGGAGATCCTCATCCACGACGGCAAGGGGCGTAAGGACCGCGTCACCGTCCTCCCCGGCCGGCTCGCTCCGCAGCTGCGAGCGCACCTCGAGCGGGTCCAGCGCCAGCACCTCGGCGACCTCGAGGGGAACGCGGGGTACGTGGCGCTCCCGGACGCCCTCGCCCGCAAGTTCCCGAACGCCAACCGCGAGTGGGCCTGGCAGTGGGTCTTCCCGGCGACACGGGTCCACACCGACGCGGCCACCGGCGAGCGCCGCCGCCACTACCTCCACGAGAGCCTCATCCAGCGCGAGTTTGCCGCCGCGGTCCGCGCCGCCCGGCTGACCAAGCCGGCCACGTGTCACACCCTGCGCCACTCCTTCGCGACCCACCTGCTCGAAACCGGCTACGACATCCGGACCATCCAGGAGCTCCTGGGCCACACCGACGTGTCCACCACGATGGTCTACACCCACGTCCTCAACCGGGGAGGGCGCGGCGTCTGCAGCCCGCTCGACCTGCTCACCTGAGCCGCGACATGGACGACTTCGATCCTCCGAGCAATCCCTCGGGCCGCAGCGTTGCCAGCATCTCGATCCTCCTCGCGCAGATGCGCGCGGCTCTGCGTGCGCGTCACTACAGCCCTCACACCGAGACGGCGTACGTCGGCTGGGTCAGGCGCCTCGTCGCGTACTCCGGGCGCCGCCACCCGA
>JBGPQQ010000180.1:0-6822 GCA_041489115.1 Vicinamibacteria bacterium
CAGGAAGCGCCCGGCGCCCAGCCCCACCCCGAAGCCGACGACGAGCTTCGAGAGCGCGGAGAGCCCCAGCACCCGGCCACCAAAGAGGACGTCCTGGACCCATCCCGCGGCGCCGCCGGCGAGCATGCCGTGCACCTCGCCGCGGGCGAGGGCGCAGTAGACGGCCACGAGCAGGAACGGGTCGAGGTAGCGGCCGGGAGCGGCCACGAGGTAGGCGAGCGCCGTCTCGACGAGGACCGCCCCGGCGATGGCGAGGCCCGTCCAGAACGCGCGGCTCACTCGACCGACCTCGGGGTGTCGAGCGGCTCCTTCACCTGCCGGACCACCAGGACCTCCTCTAGGCGGTCGAAGCGGGCGGAGGGCTCCACCCGGATGTCGCGGAAGAGGCCGGACCCCTTCCCCACGTACCGGACGCGGCCGACCACCAGGCCCTTGGGGTAGATGCGGTCGAGGCCGGAGGTGACCACCACGTCCCCCACCGCCACGTCCGACCGCTCCGGCACGTACTTGAGCACGAGGTCCTCGGCGCCCGAAGCCGGGCCCGAGACCTGGCCGGAGACCACCCCGGGCACGCGGCTGCGCTCGACGAGGACGCCCGCCGCGCCGTCGCGGTCGAGGAGCAGCTGCACGCGCGCGGCGTGCGGCCCCACCGCGATCACCCGCCCCACCACCCCCGTCGGGCTCATCACGGGGGCGTCGAGCGCGACCCCGTCCGCCTCGCCCTTGTCGATGGTGAGGCTGCGGAACCACGGCACGCCGTCCCGGCCCATCACCTCGGCGGCCACCGTCTCCATGGGGACCGCCCGGCGCAGGTCGAGCAGCTCCCGCAACCGCGCCGCTTCCCGCGCCCCCGGCGCGCGCGCCTGCAGCTCGACTTCGAGGTGCCGGACGCGCTCCTCGAGCCGGCGGTTCTCCTCGTAGGTCTCGCGGTGGAACGCCCAGCCCCGCCAGGCCTCGCCGGCCCCGCCCACGATCGCCCCCACCGCACGCTGCAGCGGCGAGAGCGCGGCGAGAAGCCCCCGCTGCAGGAGGGAGACACCGCCGCCCCCGTCCACCTGGTGGCTGATCGCGGCCAGGTGGGCGAGGACGAGGCCCGCGAGGAGCAGCCGGCTCCGCCGGGCCGAGACGGCGAGGGCCATGGGAGGCGCCTACTCGAGGCTGATCTTGCGGAGGAGGTCGAAGTCGGAGAGCATCTTCCCCGTCCCCAGCACGACCGAGCTCAGGGGGTCCTCCGCCACCGACACCGGAAGCCCCGTCTCCTCGCGCAGCAGGCGGTCGAAGTTCTTGAGCAACGCCCCCCCCCCGGTGAGGACGATGCCGCGGTCCACGATGTCCGCCGAGAGCTCGGGCGGCGTGCGCTCGAGGGCGACGCGAATGGCGTTGACGATGATGGCGACCGGCTCCTGCAGGGCCTCGCGGATCTCGGCGTCGGTGACGGTGAGGGTCTTGGGGATGCCCTCGATGAGGTCGCGGCCCTTGATCTCCATGGTCAGCGGCTCGTCGAGGGGGAAGGCGCTGCCGATCTCGAACTTCACCTGCTCGGCGGTGCGCTCGCCGATGAGCAGGTTGTACTTCTTCTTGGTGTACTGGATGATTGCCTCGTCCATCTCGTTGCCCGCCACGCGCACGGACTTGGAGTAGACGATCCCGGCGAGGGAGATGACGGCGACGTCGGTGGTCCCCCCGCCGATGTCCACCACCATGTTGCCGGAGGGCTCGGTGATCGGCAGGCCGGCGCCGATCGCCGCCGCCATGGCCTGGTCGATGAGGTAGACCTCGGAGGCCTTCGCCTTGAGCGCCGAGTCCCTGACCGCCCGCTTCTCGACCTGGGTCACATCGGAGGGGATCCCGATCACGATCCGCGGCCGCACCAGCGTCGAGCGGTTGTGCGCGCGGTGGATGAAGTGCGAGAGCATCTTCTCGGTGATCTCGAAGTCGGCGATGACCCCGTCCTTCATCGGGCGGATGGCCACGATGTTGCCCGGGGTGCGGCCCAGCATGTCCTTCGCGTCGCGGCCCACCGCCTCGATCTTGCCGGTCACGCGGTTGATGGCCACGATCGAGGGCTCGGAGACCACGATGCCCCTGCCCTTGGCGTAGACGAGGGTGTTCGCGGTGCCGAGGTCGATGGCGAGGTCGCTCGAGAGGAAGCTCAGATTCACGACGGAACGCAGGTTCATGAGGCCCAGGGTTCTTCTCCTGAATGAAGTGCTCGGCCGCGGCCTAGACCGCGACCTCGATGCCGTTCTTCTCCCGCTCCTTCACGCGGTACATGGCCTGGTCGGCCTTCTGGATGAGCCCCTCCGGCGTGAGCGCGTGGTCGGGGTAGGTGGAGATCCCGAAGGACGCCGAGATGCGGGCGGCGAGGCCCCGGGGCTCGAGGAAGCGGTGCTCCTCGATCGCCCGGCGGAGGCGCTCGGCGATGACGAGGGCGCCCGAGGCCGGGGTTTCCGGCAGCACCGCCACGAACTCGTCGCCGCCGTAGCGCGCGAGGATGTCGGACTCGCGCACCTCCTTGGCGAGGATCGTGCCCACCTCGGTGAGCGTCCCCGAGCCCGCCAGGTGGCCGTACTGGTCGTTGATCCCCTTGAAGCCGTCGAGGTCGAGGAAGATCACGGACAGCGGGATCCCGTGGCGCTTGCAGCGCTTGATCTCGCGCCCGAGGTAGAGGTTCAGGTAGCGCGAGTTGAAGAGGCGGGTGAGGTCGTCGGTGATGGTGAGCTGCTCGGTGCGCTGGAAGAGGATCGCGTTCTCGATCGCGATCGCGCACGGCTCGACGAGGGTCAGCACGAGCTGGAGGTCGGCGCGGGTGAAGGGGCCGCCCTCCTTGTTGATGATCTCGAGGACCCCGATCGTGCGCCCGCGCGAGACGAGCGGGGCGCAGAGGATCGAGTGCGTCTCGAACTGCGTCCGCGTGTCCACCCGGGCCGAGAAGCGGGGGTCCCGGGCGGTGTCGTTCACGATCGCGGGCTTGCCGCTCTGGGCGACCCAGCCCGCGACCCCTTCTCCGATCTTCAGCCGGAAGGCCGAGACGTCGCGCGCCTTCGCGCCGAGCGCCGCCTCGAACACCAGCTCCTGCTTCTCCTCGTCCACCATCATCAGCGACCAGGCCTCGGAAGGGATGAGCTGCCGGATCTTCTCCACCACGAGCTCGATGACCTTGCGCGGCTCGAGGATCGAGTTGGCGGTCTTGACCACGTCGGTCAGGATGGCGAGGCGCCGGGCCGTGGTCTGGTGCGGCGAGGTCTCCGCGCCACGCGCGGCGGTGCGCCGGGCCCCCTCCAGGTGGGCGAGGACCGTCACGGGGAGAGGGTCGGAGGGCCGCCAGGCCTCGACCATGAAGTCGAGGCCGAGGCGGTGGATCTGCCGGAGGGCGCGGGCGTCGGGGGCGACGGCGAGACCGCCGACCGGCCGGCCGGGCAGGGCGCGCCGCGCCGCGCTCACCGCCCGCGGGGACGTCCGGGCGTCGACCGGGAGGAGAGCCCCCGCGAAGCGCTCCGGGTCGAGCCTCGTGCGGGCGCTCCCCGGGGCAGGGAGGAACTCGTACTCGAGGGTCCCCCGGGCCCCCTTGAGGCGGGTCCGGAGCGACGATCCGCCGCCGGAGCGCGCGCCCGCAACCAGCGGGCCGGGGAAGACGGCCAGGCGTGCCATCCCGCGCGGCCTCAGTTGGCGACCGTGACCCGGCGGCGCTGCTCGGCCGTGCCGCCCCGGACCCCGGTCGCCTTCAGGACGACGGTGGCGCCGGCCCCGTCGGCGAAGGTCACGAACTCGTTGAACGAGCCGTCCGCCTGCACCTCGAGCCGCACCCCGCTCAGGGAGAGGTTCGCCCCGGGCTCCGTGCGCCCTCGCACGTGCAGGACGTTGCCCTTGAGCTCGGCGGCCTCGAAGACGAGCGGCGGCGGGGCGGCGGCGCTCGGCGCCGCCTTGGCGAGGGTGAAGCGCCAGAGGTCCGAGAAGCTTCCTTCCGTTCCGTCGGCGCCGATCGCCGAGACCTTCCAGTAGTACGAGCCCGCCTCGAGCGCGCGCAGCTCAATCTGCGTCGGGCGCTCGGCCCGCCGGTCGAAGAGGGGCCGCGCGAACGAGGGACTGAAGTCCACGAGCACGCGGTAGGCCGAGGCCCCCGGCACCGCGTTCCACAACAGAAGCGTCGTGCCCCGCGCGAGGTCCGGGTACGCGATGTCCGTGCCGTTCGAGGGCGCCGTGAGCTGCGGGACCGTGGGGAGCGTCGTCTTCGGGCCCGCCGCGCCGGCGGCGTCGACCCGGACCCCCTCGTTCGAGGCCAGCGCGATCCGCTGGCCGGACCGGGTCTCGGCCGCGCCCTGGCCCCGGAAGATGCGCAGGCCCGTGGCGCCGTTCTCCGCCACCTGGATGTTGCCGGCGGTGTCGCGGGCCGCGGTGGTGGTCACGGTCGGCGTCGAGATCGTGGTGCTTCCGGGGACCTCGCGGGCCGCGGTCTGGAAGTTGGCCTCCCCGGACTGGATCGAGAGCGCGACCCGCTGCTGGCGCGAGACCGGGTTCTGCGAGCTCTCCTCGATCGTGATGAGGCTGTCCGGGCGCACGTTGAAGACGGTCCCATCAGCGAAGCGGATCTCGGCGGTGGCACCGGAGCCGGTGCGCACGAGGTCGTTCTGCCGCAGCACGACCGCCGATGTCGCCTGGAACCATTCGAGCGTCCCCGCCCGCTTCACCTGCACGCTGCCGTCGATCCTCTCGAAACGGGCGCCGGTCTCGACGACGGTGGTCGTGGGCGGCAGCGGCGGCGTCCGGCGGAGGAAGAGAAACCAGCCGAGCGCGGCGAGGAGCACGATCGCCCCGCCCGCGAGGGCGAGGGTCCGGTAGCGGACCGTGAACCACTCGATCCGATCGCCGCTCCCGCGCGGCGGCTGCTTCTCGTCGGACGCCATGGAGGCCAAAATCCCCTGAGCCCGCGCAACTTAGCCGGGCCAGCGAGTATAGATCAACTCCGGGCGCGGCCCAAGCGAGCTGGGCTTCCGCCCTTGCAGGCGGGTGGAGGGGGGCATAGAATCGCCACTTTGCGAAGGTCGTCAAGGAGACACCATGGCTCTCGCCCTGATGCGCCGCCACCGGCGCTGGCTCTACGTCTTCCTCTGGCTGGTGATCGCCGCTTTCATCATCCTCTACATCCCCGCCCTGCAGACCGAGGGCCGCGGGACGCCGGGAGAGACGGTGGTGCGCGTGGGCGGGCTGCCCGTCTCCGTCGGTGAGTTCCAGCGCACCTACTACCGCCAGCGGCAGATGTACGACCGGCTCTACCAGGGCCGGCTCGACGAGAAGACGCTGCGCCAGCTGGGCCTCGAGGAGCAGGTCCTGGAGGGCCTCGTGACCGACCGCCTGGTCGAGCTCGAGAGCCGGCGGCTCGGGGTCACCGTCTCCGACGAGGCGGTGGCGCGCGCGATCGCGACCTCGCCCGAGTTCCAGGACAACGGCCGGTTCATCGGCACCGACGAGATCCGCCGCCGGCTCGAGCTGCAGGGCCTCTCCGAGGAGGACTTCGAGCACTCGCTGCGCCGCCAGCTCCTGCGTCAGAGCCTGGAGAGCCTGGTGGGCGCCCCCGTGTCGGTGAGCGACGCCGAGGTGGAGCGCGAGTTCCGCCGCCGCACGGAGCAGGTGAAGCTCGAGTACGTGCTCGCCGACGCGGCGCGCTTCCGCGCCGCCGTCCAGCCGACCGAGGCGGAGATCAAGGCCCGGTTCGAGGCGAAGAGGGACGTCTACCACATCCCCGAGAAGAGGATCGTGTCCTACGTCCTCCTCGACCGCGCGACGCTACAGCCCCAGGTGGCGGTCACCGACCGCGACATCGAGCTCTACTACCAGGACCACCGGGAGGAGTTCCGCCAGGAGGAGGAGGCCTGCGCCAGCCACATCCTCGTCAAGGTGAAGACGGGAGAGACGGGCGAAGGGCACCCCGACACCGAGGCGAAGCAGATCGCTCAGGGGCTCCTCGACCAGGTGAAGGGCGGGGCGGACCTCGCCGCCCTCGCGAAGAACTCCTCCGAGGACCAGGGCTCGGCCCAGAGCGGCGGCGACCTCGGCTGCTTCCCCCCGGGCCGGATGGTGCCCGAGTTCGACGACGCGGTCTTCGCCCTCCAGCCCGGCCAGGTTTCCGACCTCGTCAAGACCTCCTTCGGCTACCACGTCATCCGCCTCGCCTCGAAGCGCGAGTCCACCGTGCTTCCGCTCGCCCAGGTGAAGGAGCGCATCCGGGCGGCCGTCACCGACCGCAAGGTGCGCGACCTCGGCGAGGAGAAGGCGCAGGCGATGGCCGACGCGCTGGGCCGCGGCAAGTCGCTCGAGGAAGCCGCGAAGGCCCAGGGCCTCGCGGTCCAGAAGAGCGCTTCCATCGCCCGCGGCGAGACCCCGCCCGTGCTGGCCTCGCCCACTCTCGTGGCGCGCGTCTTCGAGATGAAGGCCGGCCAGGCCGAGAAGGAGGGGTTCGCGCTGCCCCAGGGCGCCGCCTTCGTCTCGCTCCTCGAGATCCAGCCCGCGCGCGCGCCGGAGCTCAAGGACGTGCAGGACAAGGTGCGGGGCGACCTCGTGGACGAGGCCGCGTTCGCGCAGGCCCGGGCCGCGGCCGCGGGCGTCAAGGCGAAGGCGGAGACGCTCGGCCTCGAGAAGGCGGCCATCCCCGCCGGGCTCGTCCGCAAGGAGACGCCGGCCCTCGCCGGGCGCGGGCAGGCCCTCGGCGACCTCGGCACGGGCGCCGCCCTCGAGGAGGCCGCCTTCTCGCTCCCCGAGAAGACGCTCAGCGATCCCGTGCGCATGGCCTCCGGCTGGGCCGTCCTGCGGGTCCTCGAGAAGAAG
>JBGPQQ010000181.1:0-6800 GCA_041489115.1 Vicinamibacteria bacterium
CGAGCGCCTCCGCCGGGAGCAGCGCGGTGACCGCGCCGGCCGCGAGAAGGGCGACGGCCAGCGCCATGGCGAGGCTCCGTGGCGAGAGACGGGAGGGCCCCCGAGCCCAGAGGCGCAGGACCCCGAAGACGAGGAGCCCCGCGCTCAGGCTGATGACGCCTCCACGTGACAGCGAGACGGGCACGGCCAGCGCCAGCACTAACGCCGCACCCCAGGCTACGACGACCCATTTCGAGCGGCGGCTGTCGATCCAGCTCAGCCATCCCGGGCCGTGGCGCGCCTCATCGGCGAGTCCGGCCGCGAGACCTACCGCGAGGAGCACGGCGAGCTCGACGTAACCGGCGAAATGGTTCTTGCTGACGAAGGGGCCGAAGGGGGCGACGGTGGGCACGCTCCAGACGCCGAAGAGCCTGTCTCCAAAGACGAGGCGCGCGACGAAGCCGTAGACCGCGACGAGGAGGGCGCCGGCCACGATCGCGATCGACGCGCGGAGGAGTTGGCGCCGCTCGCGCAGCGCGGGCGCGGCTGCTAGCGCCAGGGCGACGACGCCGGTGACGAACGCCAGCCAGCGGCGGGTGGCCTCGGGGTAGAGCGAGATCGGGTGCGGGCCGGGGCCCAGAACTGCGGCTGCGGCCGGCACGTCGGGGTGCCAGACGGCGGCGGAGCCGGGGGCGATCCAGTGGTGGAGTGTCTCCGGTAGCGGAATGAGCTGGACAACGGCCAGTGCCCACAGGCCAAGGAGAGGCCACAGGATGGCCCGCGGCGGCAGCTGCAGCTGGCGATGCCATCCGTCCCACAGGAATACGGCGAAAGCCGTAGCCAGCGAGACGAGCGCGATCGCCTGCGTCGTCCGGAGGTGCACGCTGCCGAACGGCCAGGGCGAGAGGATGACCAGCGCGACGAGGACGAAGAGGGCGGCCTTTGAGCCAGCGGGGGCGGGGGGAGACAGGTCGCCGAGCATCGGCAAGAGGGTACGCCGAGGGGTGGAGTCTGCCAAGGGCGAGGCAGGGATTCACCTCGCCCGCCCTTCGAAGGGTAAGCTGACACCAGACACTCGGGGGACGAGGCTTCCAGTCCACGAACGATGTGCGGGATCTGCGGGTACTTGTCGCGGGAAGGGCCGGCCACGGCCGAGAGGGTGCGGGCCATGGCCGGGACGCTCGCGCACCGCGGGCCTGACGGCGAAGGCGTTCACCTCGACGGGCCGGTGGCCCTGGGCCACCGGCGGCTCTCGATCATCGACCTCTCCGAAGCCGCCAGCGAGCCGATGACGAACGAGGACGGCTCGCTGTGGCTCGTCTTCAACGGCGAGATCTACAACTTCCGCGAGATCCGCCGCGGCCTCGAGGCCCGCCACCGCTTCCGCAGCCGCAGCGACGGCGAGGTGATCCTGCACCTCTACGAAGAGAAGGGCGAGGCCGCGGTCGCCGAGCTCGACGGGATGTTCGCGTTCGCCCTCTGGGACGCGAAGGGGCGGCGCCTCCTCCTCGCGCGCGACCGGGTGGGGAAGAAGCCGCTCTTCTACCACGACGGTCCGAGACTCTTCGCCTTCGCCTCGGCGGTGAAGGCCCTTCTCGCGCACCCGGGGGTGCCGCACGAGCGCGACCCCGAGGCCCTGCCACTCTTCCTGACCTACGGCTACGTGCCGACGCCGGGGACGTTCTACCGCGGTATCCGGGCGCTGCCGCCGGGGCATTCGATGGCGGTCACCGAGACCGGGGCCGAGGAGCCGCAGAGGTACTGGCGAGCGCGGTTCGGCTGGCGGCCAGCGACGGAAGCCGATCGAGGAGGGACGAGCGAGCGATCGACCGACGCGAATCCACCCACGGGCGGGATGACCGACGCCGAAGCCGAGGAGCGCTTCCGGTCGCTCCTCCGGGCGGCCGTCGAGCGGCGTCTCGTGGCCGACGTGCCGCTCGGCGCCTTCCTCTCGGGCGGCCTCGACTCCTCGACCGTCGTGGCGCTCATGGCGGAGACGGCCGGGGGCCGCGTGAAGACGTTCACGATCGGCTTCGCGGGCCACACGGAGTACGACGAGCGCGCGCACGCCCGCGTCGTCGCGGAGCGCTTCTCGACCGAGCACACCGAGTTCGTGGTGGAGCCGAAGGCGCTCGACCTCATCGACCGCCTGGTGTGGCACCACGACGGGCCCTTCGGCGACTCTTCGGCCGTGCCGACGTACCTGCTCTCGGAGCTGACGCGGACGAAGGTGACGGTGGCCCTCAACGGGGACGGGGGCGACGAGGTGTTCGCCGGCTACCTGCGGCTTTACGGGGGCGCTCTCTCGGAGCGGGTGCCACGCGCGGCGTTCCGCGCGGCGGCCGGGTTCCTGGGCCTCCTGTCCGAGCCCGCCGACCGCAAGCATCCGCTCCGGTTCGCCAAGCGCTTCGCCGAGGCGGGGAGCCTGCCGCTCCTCGAGCGCTACCTGCGCTGGAACGCGTACTTCACGGCGGACCTGCCGCAGCTGCTAAAGCCGGAGCTCGCCGCCAGCCTCGACCGCGACCGGCTGCTCGAGAGCTTCCGTGCGAGCTTCGCCGCGGGCAGCGGCTCGACCCTCGCCCGGCTCCTCCAGCTCAACTTCGAGACCTACCTCCTCGACGATCTCCTCGTGAAGATGGACCGCATGTCGATGGCGCACGGGCTCGAGGCGCGCTCGCCGTTCCTCGACACGGCGGTCGTGGAGCTCGGGGCGTCGCTGCCCGACCGCCTGCGGATGCGCTTCGGCAGGGGGAAGATCCTGCTCCGCCGGGCCATGAAGGGGATCCTGCCGGAGTCGGTCCTGGCGCGGGGGAAGATGGGCTTCGGCGCGCCGCTCGGGGCCTGGTTCCGGAGCGACCTCGACGGCTTCGTGCGCGAGCGGTTGCTCGAGCCGGCGAGCCCGATCTACGAGTACCTGCGCCCGGAGCCCGTGGCCGAGCTGCTGAAGCGACACGTGTCGGCCACGGCCGATCTCTCCGCCCAGATCTGGGCGCTGCTGACGCTCGAGAGCTGGCTGCGCCAGGAGAGGGGCTGGGGCACGGGATGAAGGGCTCGGTAACCGCGGTCGCCGTCGCGCTCGCCCTGGCGGCGGTGTTCGCGGACGAGCCCGCCCGCTGGCTGGTCGTGGCCGATCCGCCACGACAGGCCGACGCGGCGCTGGTGCTGGCCGGCGACCCCGACTACGAGCGGACGAAGACAGCCTCTCGTCTGCTGCTCGACGGCCAGGTGCGGTTGCTGATCGTGACCGGCGGCGAGCCGGGGCCGGGCGACAGCGCCGAGAGCCTCAGGGCCGTCGCCGTCCGTGCGGGCGTTCCGGCGGAGAAGATCCGCATGGAGCAGGTCTCGCGCAGCACGCACGGGTCGATGGAGGCCATCCGGCCGATCCTCGAGCGGGAGGGGATCCGAAGCCTGGTCGTCGTGACCTCGCCCTACCACCAGCGGCGCGCGGTGTGGGCGGCCCGCCGGACGCTCCGGGGCATCGAGATCGTGAGCCGGCCGGCGGATCCAGCGGGATGGACGCCCGGGGGCTGGTGGAAGACCCGGTGGAACCGCCGGATCGTCCTCGGCGAGTACGCGAAGCTGGCGTACTACGTGCTCCGGGGATGGGCCTGAGAGGGGCGGTCAGGGAAAGCTCACAAAGTGACGTCCCAATCACCCGAATCTACCTCAGCCATCACAACTTAGGTTGACGGGCCCGAGGCGGGGTGCTACCCTCCCGCGACCGGTCGAGGTGTGCCCGGGAATGAATGACTGAGGCATCAGGTGCCGAGAGAAGGGGAGGACTGCGCGTCCTCCGCATCTTCTCCCGCCTGAACATCGGGGGTCCGTCGGTTCACGTGATCCTGCTGAGTGCCGGTCTTCGTCCCCTCGGCTACGAGACGCGGCTGGTGGTGGGGAGGGAATCGCCGCGCGAGGGCAACATGCTCGCGCTCGCGGCGGAGAAGAACGTGACGTGTGAGGCGATGGCCGGGCTCGGACGCGAGATCTCGCCGATACAGGACCTGCGCGCGCTCGCGGGGCTCTTCCGCCTCATGCGGGCGTGGCGGCCGGAGATCGTCCACACGCACACCGCCAAGGCCGGCCTCCTCGGCCGGCTCGCCGCGCGCGCGGCGGGCGTCCCCACCGTCGTCCACACGTACCACGGCCACGTGCTGCGCGGGTACTTCTCGCCCGCGGCGACGCACGTCTTCCGCTGGCTGGAGACCCGGCTCGCCCGCGCCACGGACGCGCTGGTGGCGGTCTCGGAATCGGTGAAGCAGGACCTCGTCAGCCTCGGCATCGCGCCGGCCGGGAAGATCCGCGTGGTGCCGCTCGGCCTCGACCTCGCCCACCTCGCCGCCCGGCTGCCGCGGGGCGTGCTGAGGGCCGAGGCGGGGATCCCCGAGGGCGCGCCGCTCGTGGGGATGGTGGGCCGCCTCGTGCCGATCAAGGACGTGCCCACGTTCCTCGAGGCGGCCCGGATCGTCCGCGCGAAGCGCGACGACGCCCGCTTCGCCCTCGTGGGGGACGGAGAGGAGCGACCCGCCCTCGAGTCGCTCTGCCGCGAGCGGGGCCTCGACGGAAGCGTGACGTTCTTCGGCTGGAGGCGCGACCTCGCCGCGGTCTACGGCGACCTCGACGTGGTCGTGAACGCCTCGCGCAACGAGGGCACGCCGGTCGCGCTCATCGAGGCGCTGGCGGCGGCGAGGCCGGTCGTGGCGACCCGCGTGGGGGGGACGCCGGACCTCCTGGGCGGGGGCGAGCGCGGGCGGCTCGTCCCCCCGGGGGAGCCGGAAGCCCTCGCCGAGGCCGTCCTGGAGACGCTCGATCAGTCCGAGGCCGCGCGCCGTCGCGCGCTGGCCGGTCGGGAGCACGTCCTCGCGCGCCACTCGTCGGACCGGCTGGTCCGCGACGTGGACGCGCTCTACCGCGAGCTGCGCGCGGCGAAGAAGGCGGCCTGACCGACACCGTGACGACCGCGCTCATCCCCATCGGCGTCCTCGTCGTCGCCTTCGGCCTGTCCGCCGCCCTCGTGCCGGCGGCGGGGTGGATCGCGCGCCGGTACGGCGTGATGGACGAGCCCGGGGCGCGCAAGGTCCACGAGGCGCCGACCCCGCGCATCGGGGGGATCGCGGTCTGGGCCGCCTTCACCCTCGTGGTGCTCGCCGGCTACTTCGGCGTGCCGTTCCTCTCGGGCCTGCCCTGGGTCGAGACGCACCTCGCCGGCCCCGTGGCCATGCTGCAGGAGGCCCACCGCGTCGAGGCGAAGCTCGTGGCCATGCTCCTCGGCGGAGCCATCGCGTTCGCGGTGGGCCTCCTCGACGACGTGCTCGGCAACCGCTTCAAGATCGGCCTCAAACTCGGCGGCCAGGTCCTCGCCGCCGTCGTCCTCGTGGCGGGCGGGATCCGCACCGACTTCCTCTACTACGACGCCCTCAACGTGGCCCTCACCCTCGTCTGGGTGGTGGGCATCACGAACGCGTTCAACCTGCTCGACAACATGGACGGGCTCTCCGCCGGCGTCGCCTTCGTGGCCTCGCTGGTGCTGCTCGTCAACGCCTGGATCCTCGGCGAGTTCTTCATCAGCCTCGTCCTCGTCGCGCTCATGGGGAGCCTCCTCGGCTTCCTCGTCTACAACTGGCACCCGGCCTCGATCTTCCTCGGGGACTGCGGGAGCCTCTTCATCGGCTTCACCCTCGCCGCGCTGACCCTCGTCCAGCGGTACGTCTCCCACGCGTCCTCCACCCTCTTCCCCGTCCTGATGCCGGTGCTGGTCCTGGCCCTGCCCATCCTCGACACCGCGACGGTGACCTTCATCCGGATCCGCGAGGGCCGGCCCATCTACGTGGGCGACAGCCGCCACCTCTCCCACCGCCTCGTCTCGCTCGGGATGCGGCCCCCCCTCGCCGTCTTCACGATCTACCTGATCACCCTCGGTGTCGGCCTCGGCGCCGTCGGGCTGGCTCACGCCGACCTCGTCCACGCGCTGCTGATCCTGGTGCAGGCCCTCGCGGTGGTGGCCGTGGTGCTCGTCCTGCTCTTCTACGAGCGGCGGGCCTCGCCCCGGCGGGAGGAGCGGTGAGGGTGGCCCTTCACGCTCTGGCCGTCCTCGCCGTGGCCGCCAACGCCCGCGCCGCGGAGCCGGAGGTACGCGCGGTGCGCGTGACGACCCTCGACTTCCGCGCCGCGGTCCGCGTGCTCACCTCGGAGGGCGTGCCGCCCGGCGAGGTGGTGCGCGAGGGCGGTGAGGTCGTGATCCGCGTCCCCGCCGCGGCCCCGGAGGGCCTCGCCCTGCCCGCGCTCGAGAAGCCGCTCGAGGGGATCCGCATCGAGCGGGAGCCGGGCCGGACGAGCGTGCGCGTCCAGGTGGCCCCGGAGGTGCCGTTCGAGGCCAGCCACGAGCCCGGCATGCTGACCGTGGTCTTCGGTGAGCAGCCGGCGCCGGAGCTGCGCGGGCCGGTGACGCCGGAGCTCTACGCGCGGCTCTTCCCCACGGGCGCCTCGGGCACGGCCGCCCCCGGAGAGGAAGAGGCCGGCCTCGGCCGCGCGGGGGTCGAGGGGATCGCGGTCGGGCCCGCGACGCTGCGTCCGTACGTGTCGGCGAGCTGGGTGGACGCCGACGTGCTGGCCTTCGACAACCCCACCCCGGTGCGCGACCGGTACCTGCAGGTGGCGCCCGGAGTGACCGCGTCGATGCCGTTTCTCCACGGGCTCCTGGCCGCCGAGTACGAGCCGCGGCTGCGCTTCTTCTCCGAGATCCCGCTGGTGAACGAGACCTCGCACTTCGCGGGAGTGAAGCTGGAGCTGCCGGTCGGTTCCCGGACCCTCGTCCGCCTGGGGCA
>JBGPQQ010000182.1:0-6759 GCA_041489115.1 Vicinamibacteria bacterium
AGCGACGCGGACATTCGTCCTCTACCCCCGGTTGATCAGCTCGCGAAGCTCCTTGCCCGGCTTGAAGTGCGGGACCTTCTTCGGGGGAACCACGACCCCCTGGCCCGTCTTCGGGTTGCGGCCGGTGCGGCTGCCCCGGCGCCGGATGCGGAAGGAGCCGAAGCCGCGCAGCTCGATCTTGTCGCCGCGCTGCAGGGCCAGGACGATGGACGAGAAGACGGCGTCCACGATGACCTCGGAGTGCTTGCGGGTGAGGGCGGCCTGCCGCCCGACCTCATCCACGAGCTCAGCCTTGGTCATCGCCCTACTCCTCTTCCTGCTTCTCCTTGGAGGCGGCGGCCGCCTGCGCCGCCCGGAAGACGTCCCCGAGCGTCGAGCGGTCGCTGCCCGTCGACTCGCGGTACGTCTGGAAGTCCTTCTGGAACTCGTCGGACTTCACGGCGCGGATGGAGAGGCCGATCTTCTTCTCGCCCTCTTGCACCTTGATGATCTTCATCGGGAAGACGTCGCCGGGCTTGAAGTGGTCCTCGGGACGCTCGATGCGCTTCTCGTCGAGCTCGGAGACGTGCACCAGGCCCTCGACCCCCTCCGCCAGCTCCACGAAGGCGCCGAAGGTGGTCAGGCGCACGATCTTGCCCTCGACCACGTCGCCGGCCTTGTGGTGGGAGAAGTAGTCGTCCCACACGTCGGTCGCGAGCTGCTTGAGCCCGAGGGACAGGCGCTGGTTCTCGGCGTCGATGTTCAGCACCACCGCCTCGACGGTGTCGCCCTTCTTGAGGATCTCGGAGGGGTGCTTGACGCGCTTCGTCCAGGACAGGTCGGAGATGTGGATGAGCCCGTCGATGCCCTCCTCCACCTCGACGAACGCGCCGAACTCGGTGAGGTTGCGGACCTTGCCGGTGATCTTCGAGCCGATCGGGTACTTCTCGGCCAGCTGCTCCCAGGGGTTGCTCTCGACCTGCTTCAGGCCGAGGCTGATCCGGTGCGCCTCCTGGTCGAGGCCGAGGACCTGGCACTCGACCTCCTGGCCCACGGTCAGGAGCTTCGAGGGGTGCTTGACCTTCTTCGACCAAGACATCTCGGAGACGTGGATGAGGCCCTCGACGCCCTGCTCGAGCTCCACGAACGCCCCGTAGTCGGTGAGGCTCACCACCTTGCCCTTCACCCGCGCGCTCACCGGGTACTTGATGGTGGCGGTCGTCCAGGGGTCGGCCAGCAGCTGCTTCATGCCGAGCGAGACGCGCTCGGTCTCGCGGTCGAACTTGAGCACCACCACCCGCAGCTCGTCGCCGACGTTGATGACCTCGCTCGGGTGGTTGATGCGCCCCCAGGACATGTCGGTGATGTGGAGCAGCCCGTCGATCCCGCCGAGGTCGACGAACGCGCCGTACTCGGTGATGTTCTTGACGGTGCCGGTGAGAACCTTGCCCTCCTCCAGCGTCTCCAGGGTCTGCGTCTTCCTCTCGGCGTTCTCCTCCTCGAGCACGGCCTTGCGCGAGAGGACGATGTTGCCCCGCTTCTTGTTGACCTTGATGACGCGCATCCGGAGCTCCTGCCCCTTCAGCGCGTCGAGGTTGCGGACGGGCCGCACGTCCACCTGGCTGCCGGGCAGGAAGGCGCGGACACCGATGTCCACCGCGAGTCCGCCCTTCACCCGCTCGATCACCCGGCCCACGACGACGCGGCGCTCCTGGTAGGCGCGCTCCACGTCGTCCCAGACCTTCATCTTCTCGGCCTTCTCCTTCGAGAGGACGACGTAGCCCTCCCGGTCCTCGGTCTTCTCGATGAGGACGTCGACGGAGTCGCCCGTCTTGACCACGATCTGTCCCGTTTCGTCGCGGAACTCCTCGAGCGCGATCACGCCCTCCGACTTGTAGCCGACGTCGACGATGACCTCGGACTCGGAGACCCGCAGCACGACGCCCCGCACCACCTCGCCCTCGGCGAAGTTGCGGAAGCTGACGTCGTACATGTCGAGGAGACGCTCGTACTCCTCGGCGTCGAAGGCGGGCTCGGCGGGCTCCGCGGGGGGGGCCGCCACGGGGGTGGCGGAGGCGCCCTTGGGCGCGATCGGGGCGACGGGCTTGTCAGTCTTGTCGATGTCCGGCATAGGTGAGACGGGTCCTCCGAGATCTCGAGATTTGTCCGGCGGGGGGACGAGGCAGGACGCCCCGGGGGGCGCACGACGACATCCCGGCCAAACGCGAAATGTTAAGCGAGTCAGTGGGATGCTGTCAAGAAAGGGGCGCCGCCGGGTCTCCGAGCACGTGCTCCGCCGCGGCCACGAGCCCCTCCACCGTCGAAGGCGAGGCGACCGCCCGGACGTCCATCCCGGCCGCGCGGGCCGCGGCCTCGGTGGTGGGCCCGATCACGGCGACCGCCAGGCCCCGCGCCCGCTCCCCCGCCGCGTTCGCGAAAGCCTCGACAGCAGATGGGGATGTGAAGAGGGCGAGGTCGAAGCCCGCGCCGAAGCTCTCCCGAACGGCCTCCGCGAGCCCGGGCGGCTCGACGGTGGCGTACGCCGCCACGACGTCCACGTCCGCCCCCAGCCCGCGCAGGCCCTGTGCCAGCTCGTCGCGGGCGCGGGTCGACGCCGGCACGAGGACGCGGGCCCCGGCCACCCCTTCCCGGGCGAACGCCTCCACGAGCGCCGCCGCCCGGAAGTCGAGGCCCGGCTCGAGCGCCACGCGGTCCTCGGGGAACGAGGAGCGCAGGGCGGCCGTGGTGGCCGGCCCCACCGACGCGACCTTCGGCCTTGTCCTGGCTGAAGAGCCAGGGCTCGTCCTGGCTGGTGAGCCCGGGCCTCGCGCGCCGAGGCGCCGCGCGAGGCCGAGGACGGCGAGGCGGCCGAGCACCGCCCTCACCGCGTTCGCGCTCGTGAGCACCACCCAGTCGTACCACTCCAGCGCGCCGAGCGCCTCGTCGAGCGGCGCGGTGTCGGGTGGCGCCACGATCTCGATGGCGGGGACCTCGAGGACCGAGGCGCCCCGCTCGACCAGCAGCTCCACGAGCCGCGAGGACTGGCCCCTTCGCCGCGTGACGACCAGGCGACGGCCCGCGAGCGTGCCCACGCCTCAGCGCCCGAGAAGAGCGTCGGCGCCCTGCGAGCGCAGGTCCTCGGCCAGATCCCGGCCGAGGCGGTCCGGGTCCGCGCCCCGCCGCACGCCGCGCAGGAGGGCCGGGCCGTCGGCCGCCGCGACGAAGGCCACCAGCTCCAGGGCCCCGTCCGCGGCGAAGGCGTGGGCCCCGAGCGGCACGTTGCAGCCGCCGCCGAGAGCGGCCAGGAAGGCCCGCTCGGCCACCACCGCTCGTGCCGTCGGGGCGTGGTCGAGAGGTGCAACGGCGTCGCGCACCGCGGCGTCGTCGTCCCGGCACTCGAGGGCGATCGCCCCCTGCCCGGGCGCCGGGACGAACCCCCGCGGGTCGAGAGCCTCGGTCACCTCGCCCGCCCGTCCCAGGCGCGTGAGGCCCGCCATCGCGAGGAGGATCGCGTCGAAGCGCCCCTCGCGCAGCCGCCTGATCCGCGTGTCCACGTTGCCGCGCAGGTCGGCGAGGACGAGGTCGGGGCGCTGAGCGCGGAGCAGCGCCTGTCGGCGCAGGCTCGTCGTGCCGACGGTGCCCCCCGCGGGCAGCTCCGCGAGCCGCTTCCCGGCCGAGAGGAGCGCGTCGCGGGGGTCCGCGCGCTCGAGGATCGCGCACAGCGAGAGGCCGGGCGGCAGCACGGTCGGCACGTCCTTGAGCGAGTGCACGGCGAGGTCCACCTCTCCCGCCTGCATCGCCTCCTCGATCTCCTTGAGGAAGGCTCCCTTGCCCCCCACCGACTCGAGCCGGCGGTCGAGTAGCCGGTCGCCGGTGGTGGTGATGACCCGCAGCTCGACCCGGTGGCCGAGGCCCTCGAGGCGCGCTCTCACGTGCTCCGCCTGCCAGAGGGCGAGGGCGCTGCCGCGCGTGCCGATGCGAATGCGGCTCACAGGCCGAAGAGCTTCCGGATGAAGCCCACGTGCTCGGGCTGGCCGTTCCCGGCCATCTGCTTGAGGTGCACGGTGGGCCCGTGGAGCAGCTTGTTGACGATGGCCGAGGTCGCGGCCTCGAGGGCGTTCTCCTGCTCCGGGGTGAGCGGCCCGAGCCGGCGGCGCGCCTTCTCGATCTCCGCCTTGCGGATCTCGTCCGCCCGCCGGCGCAGCTCGACGAGGAGGGGCACCACCTCGAGCGAGCGGCGCCACTCGAGGAACTCGCGGATCTCGTGCTCCAGGATGGCCTCGGCGGCGGAGGCCTCCTTCTTCCGCTCGCGGAGGTTGGCCTCCGCGACCTTCTTCACGTCGTCGAGGTCGTAGAGGAAGACCCCGGACACCTTGCCGGCGTCCTCGGCGACGTCGCGCGGCACGGCGATGTCGATCACGAAGAGCGGCCGGCCGCGGCGCGCGGCCTGGGCCGCCTCGACGTCTTCCCGCCGGATCACGATGCCGGGGGCCCCGGTCCCGCTGATGACGATGTCGGCCCGTGCGAGCTCGGAGCGCAGCGCCTCGAAGGGCGCGGCGCGGCCCCCGAGGGCGGCGGCCAGCTGCTCCGCCTTCTCGAACGTCCGGCCGCCGAGCACCGAGGCCCGGGCCCCGTCGCGCACCATCTGGCGCGCCGCGACCTCGCTCATCTTCCCCGCCCCCACCAGGAGGACGGAGCGGTCGCGCAGCTCGCCGAAGATCTTCCGCGCGAGCTCGACCGCGACGTGGGACACGGAAACGGCGTTCCGCCCGATCGCGGTCTCCGTGCGCGCGCGCTTCGCGGCGGCGATCGACCGGTTCCGCAGCGCGTTCAGCACCGAGCCCAGGCTCCCCGCCTTCTCCGCGGCCTCGTAGGCGTCCTTCACCTGCCCGAGGATCTGTGGCTCCCCCATCACCATCGAGTCGAGGCTGGCCGCCACCCGGAAGGCGTGGCGCACCGCCGCCTCGCCCTCGAGCCGGTAGAGGTGGGGGGCGATCTCCGCGACCTCGCGCGCGTGGTAGCGCGCGAGGAACGCGGCCACCGCGTCGAGCGAGGCCTCGGTCGAGCGGCCGTAGATCTCGACCCGGTTGCAGGTCGAGAGGATCACGGCCTCGCCGAGGCCCGCTTCCTCGCGGACGCGGGCGAGGGCCTCGGGCAGCCCCTCCTTCGGGAAGGCCAGCGCCTCCCGCACCGCGACGGGCGCCGTCTCGTGGTTGAGCCCGACGATTACTATCACCGGGCGGCCACCGCCACCGCGGGCACGAGCGTCGCCCAGGTGAACGTGAAGACGACGACGGCGAACCCGGCGATCGCGAGCCAGGCCGCCCGGCGCCCGCCCCATCCCCCGCGCCAGCGGGCGACGAGGATGGTCCCGTAGATGAGCCAGGCCACGAGGGCGGCCCACTCCTTCGGGTCTCCCGTCCAGTAGCGCCCGTGCAGGCTGTGGTTCCACAGGAACCCGGTGGCGATGGCGAGGGTCAGGAACCCGAAGCCGCCGAGGACGCTCCTCCACCCGATCGTGTCCGACCGCTCGAGGCTCGGGATGAGGTAGTAGAAGCTCCGCGGCGAGCGCGAGAGAAGCTCCCGCTCCTGGAAGAGGTACAGCACCCCCATCGTGAACGCCGCGAAGAGGGCCCCGTAGCCGAACACGGCCAGGAACAGGTGGATCGGGAGGTAGAGGCTCCGGAGCACGGGGTCGGCGCGCTCCGAGTCGGGCGTCAGGTTGGCGATGAAGACGAGGGCGAACGTGAACGGGTACGCGAAGAGGCCCGTCGCATCCACGCGCGTCGTGACGTAGACGAGCAGGAAGACGAGGACGATGGCCCACGCCAGGAACGAGGCCCCGTCGCGCAGGCCCACCGCCGGGAAGTGCCCGGCCTCCGTCCAGCGCTGCGAGAGGGCCGCCGTGTGGAAGGCGAAGCCGAGGAGCGTCGCGGTCAGGCTGACCGTGGTGAGGACGCTGCGCCGCAGGACGGCGAACAGGAGCGCGTGGAGCGCCCCGACGGCGTAGCAGAGGAGAGTAAGCAGCAGATAGGCGCGCGAGTCCATTCGGATCTAAAAGGACAATCTAGCACCTTCACGGGGGGTCTGGGGGGTGCGACGCACCCCCCAGGAACAAGAACGCCGGGAACGGCCGAGGCTTTGGCGCTGGGATGTCCCCGGGCGCCCCGACGACGTGGCCTCGGCCGTGGCTCGGCGCACCCGGTCAGTCCGCTATCTCTCCCGCCAGCGGCCGCCGCGCCAGATCATGAGGCGGACGCGGGCGCTGCCGCCCGTGACGCGGACCGCGGCCTGCGCCGCGTCGCCGGCGAGGTAGAAGGTGCCCGGCGTCGCCGTCCCGATGGGCGAGAACGAGAGGATGTCGGAGGAGCCGAAGCGCACCGGGTCGCCCGACAGCTCGCCGCGCTCCGGAGGCAGCGCGGGGACGTGGGGGTTGATGCCGACCCTCACGTCGGGGGCCCCGGCCGAGAGCGGGAACGGTCCCGACACGAGGCGATCCTCGCCCGAGAGGATGTCCGCCGAGCGCACGCCGTCGCCGTCACCGTCCTGGTAGACGGCGTACCAGACCGTGCCGTCGTCCCGGCGCTCGAAGCGGATGGCGGTGTAGGCGCCGGCCCGCACCGCCGCCGACCACGCGAGCCGGAACTGCGACTTGAACTGCTGGCCCGCGCCGACGAGATGGGCTTCGGCGAAGTGGGCGCGGAAGGCGGGAAGGGCCGTCGCCGCCATCACGAGGACGATCGCGACGGCCACGAGGGCCTCGACGAGCGAGAAGCCGCG
>JBGPQQ010000183.1:0-6727 GCA_041489115.1 Vicinamibacteria bacterium
CGCCGCGCTGGGGGAGAAGTACCGCTTCGACGGGCCCCACGCGCGCCACGTGGCCTCCCTCGCGGGGCGCCTCTTCGACGACCTGCGATCCGAGCACGGCCTCGGCGTCCGCGACCGCCTGCGGCTCGAGGTGGCGGCGCTCCTCCACGACGTCGGGATCTTCGTGAACCTGCGCGGCCACCACAAGCACGCGCAGTACATCCTCTCGGTGTCCGAGATCTTCGGCCTGAGCCGCGACGACATGGCGGTCATCTCGAACATCGCCCGCTACCACCGGCGCGCCGCGCCCAACAAGTCGCACCTGCCGTACATGGCGCTCGACTCCGATGCGCGGGTGGTGGTCAACAAGCTGGGGGCGATCCTGCGCGTGGCGAACGCCCTCGACGCCGACCACCTGCAGAAGGTGCGCGACGTGCGGGTGCTGCGCGAGGACGACCAGTGGGTGCTGGAGGTGGAGGGGGGCGGCGACCTCACCCTGGAGCGCCTCGCCGCCCTCGCCCGCGCCGACCTCCTGACCGAGGTCTTCGGCCGCAAGGTGGGCTTCCGCGAGGGAGGGAGCCGGCCGTGAAGAAGTCCCGGAAGCGCGAGCCCGAGCTCTTCCTGAACCGCGAGCTGTCCTGGCTCGAGTTCAACGGGAGGGTCCTCGAGGAGACCTGCGACGCCACGAACCCGCTCCTCGAGCGGCTCAAGTTCGCCTGCATCGTGGCGAGCAACCTCGACGAGTTCTTCATGGTGCGGGTGGCCGCCCTCAAGAACGCCCTCGCCGAGGGCGACACCGCGCCCGACGTGGCCGGCCTTACCCCCGCCCAGCAGCTCCAGCGGATCTCCGAGCGGGCGCACGCGATGGTGGACCAGCTCTACGCCGCGCTCACCGGCGAGCTCCTGCCCCCGCTCGCGGAGCGCGGGCTCAAGCTCGTGCGCCCCGGAGACCTCGAGCCGCCCGCGCGGGCCACCCTCGTCCGCTACTTCCGCGACGAGGTGCTGCCCGCGCTCACCCCGCTCGCCATCGACGCCTCCCGGCCCTTCCCCATGCTGGCCGGCCTCAGCCTCAACCTCGCCGTCCTCCTCGGGCCGCTGGACGGCGAGGAGGACCCGCGGCTGGCCGTCGTCCAGGTCCCCGGCCGCCTGCCGCGCCTCGTGCGGCCGCCCGGCGTCGAGGGCATGGTGCACGTGCTCCTCGAGAACGTGATCTGGGCCGAGCTCGCCAGCCTCTTCCCCGGGCAGGAGATCCGCGACGTGGCCGCCTTCCGAATCGCGCGGGACTCCGAGCTGGACTTCGACGACGAGGGCGGGCGGGACTTCCTGGAGGTCATCGAGGAGGAGCTCAAGAACCGGCGCCGCAGCGGGGTCGTCCGCCTCGAGGTGGAGGACGGGGTCTCCGGGCCGCTCCTCGCCCTCCTCGTCTCGCGGCTCGAGGTGGGCCCCGACGACGTCTACCGCATCCGGGGCCCGGTGGACGTCCGGCCCCTGCTGCCCCTCGTCGACCTCCCCGCGCTCGAAGACCTCCGCGACACGCCCCTCAAGCCGCAACCCGTGGTCGAGGCGGCGGGACCGGCGCTCTTCGCCCTCCTCGACGAGCGCGACGTGGTCCTCCACCACCCCTACGATTCGTTCGACCCGGTGGTGGCCCTGATGTCGGCCGCCGCCGAGGACCCCGACGTGCTCGCCATCAAGCAGACGCTCTACCGGACGAGCGGCGACTCTCCGGTCGTGCGCTCGCTCGGGCGGGCGGCGGAGAACGGCAAGCAGGTGACCGTCCTCGTGGAGCTGCTCGCCCGCTTCGACGAGTCGTCGAACATCCGCTGGGCGCGGCGGCTGGAGGAGTCGGGCTGCCACGTCATCTACGGCATCCGCGGGTACAAGACCCACTCCAAGATCACCCTCGTGGTGCGGCGCGGCCGGCAGGGCATCAGGCGGTACGTCCACCTGGGCACCGGCAACTACAACGAGAGGACCGCCCGTCTCTACACCGACTTCGGCCTCATGACCTCCGACCGGGAGATCGGCGAGGACGCCTCGGCCTTCTTCAACGCCCTCACCGGCTACTCCGACCCGCCGCGGATGAGGAAGCTGGTGATGGCCCCGACCCATCTCCGCGACCGCGTCCTGCGGCTCGTCAACCGCGAGCGCCAGCGCGCCGAGTCCGGCCAGCCCGCCGAGATCCGGGCCAAGATGAACTCGCTCGTGGACGAGGAGATCATCCGCGCCCTCTACGACGCGGCGAAGGCCGGAGTGAAGATCCGCCTCGCGGTCCGCGGGATCTGCTGCCTCCGGCCGGGCCTCAAGGGCACGAGCGACTCGATCGAGGTCGTCTCGGTGGTGGACCGGTTCCTCGAGCACTCGCGGATCTTCCACTTCCGCAACGGCGGCGACGAGGAGGTCTACCTCTCGAGCGCGGACTGGATGCCGCGGAACCTCGACAAGCGCATCGAGCTCCTCTTCCCCGTGGAGTCGCCCGAGGGGCGGCAGAAAGTGCTCGCCGTCCTCGACGCGATCCTGCAAGACAACGTGAAGGGGCGGCGGCTGCAGGCGGACGGGACCTACAAGCGCCGCCGGCCGGCGAAGGGCGAGGAAGCCTACCGCTCGCAGATCGAGCTGCACCGGGAGGCGAAACGCGCGGTGGACCGGCTGCGGGCCAGGGCGGAAGTCACGTTCGAGCCGCTGCGCTCGCCGTCGGAGTGACCGTGAGCGAGGAGCCGCCCCGGATCGGCCGCCGGGCGCTCTTCGGCCGGCTGCTGCCCCAGGCTCCGGAGACCGGCCACTGGGTCAAGGTCCACCGGACCGCCATGGCGTGCCGGTTCGAGGTCACGCTCTCGTCCGAGGACGCGCGCCACGTGGACGCCGCGCGCACCGCCCTCGACGAGGTGGACGCGATCGAGGACGCCCTCACCTGGTTCCGCGACACGAGCGAGGTGTCGCGGGTGAACCGCGCGGCCGCGACGGGGCCGGTCGCGGTCGGCCCCTCCCTCTTCGCCCTCCTCTCGCTCTGCCGCGAGCTCCACACGGCCACGGGCGGCGCCTTCGATCCCGCGAGCACGGCCCTCTCGCGCTGCTGGGGCTTCCTCGAGCGGCGCCCGAGGAAGCCGGCGGAAGAGGAGATCGCCACGGCCCGCGCCCGCTCGGGCCTGGACAAGGTGACGGCGGACGGCCTCGGTCGTACCGTGCGGTTCGCCGTCCCCGGCGTCGAGCTCAACTTCGGGGCGGTGGGGAAGGGCTGGGCGCTCGATCGCGTGGCGGCGACGCTCCGGGTCCGCGGCGTCTTCCGGGCGCTGCTGACCGCGGGGGGCAGCAGCCACCGCGGGTGGGGCGGCGAGGCGTGGGAGCTGGCCCTGCGCCCGGGCGGCGAGGACCTGGGCCTCCTCCGCCTGCGCGACGCCGCCCTCGGCACGAGCGCCACGGGCGAGCAACACTTCGAGGCGGGCGACCGTCGCTACGGCCACGTGCTCGACCCGCGCACGGGCTGGCCGGCGGAGGGCGTCCGCAGCGCGAGCGTCGTGGCGTCGGAGGCCGCGGTGGCCGACGCCCTCTCGACGGCGTTCCTGGTCGGTGGGCCGGCCCTCGCGGGCCCGTTCTGCGCGGCGCGCCCGGGGACGATGGCGCTCCTCGTCCTGGACGCGCAGCCGCGGGAGATCCTGGTCTTCGGCCGGCGGGACGGCGTCACGATCGAGCCCGCGGCCGGCGTCCGCCTGGTCGAGGCGCCCGCGTGAGCGCGAAGGACCTGGCGGGTGCCGTCCGCTCCGCGCTGCGGCGCGTCGCGGACCCCACGAAGGCCGCCCCGATGCAGGCCTACGCGAAGTCCTCGATGCCCTACCTCGGCGTGACGACGCCGGAGCGGCGCGCCGTCTGCCGGGAGGTCTTCGCGGAGGTCGACTTCTCGACCGCCGCGACCTGGCGCCGCGCGGCGCTGGGGCTCTGGCGGGGCGCCCGCTTCCGCGAGGAGCGCTACTGCGCGATCGACCTCACCGGGGTCCGCCGCTTCGATCGCTACCAGGACATGGCTGCCCTGCCGATGTACGAGGAGATGGTCTACGCCGTAATCGAGCCCGCGCTCGGCTCGAAGGAGTTCTTCCTGCGCAAGGCCATCGGCTGGGCGCTCCGGCAGTACGCGTGGACGGACCCGAAGGAGGTCCGGCGCTGCGTGCTGGCCCTCGAGGGTCGCCTCAGCGGTCTCTCGAGAAGGGAGGCGCTGAAGAACGTCGGCCCCGGCGGCCGCGGTCAGAAGAAACGGCGCAGGACGAAGTAGCTGACGGCCGACATCGCCGCGGCCAGCGGGATGGTCAGCACCCAGGCCCACACGATCCGGCCCGCGACGCCCCACTTGACCGCGGAGAGCCGCTTCGTGGCGCCGACGCCCACGATCGCCCCGGCGATCGTGTGGGTGGTCGAGACGGGGATGCCCGAAAGGGTGGCGCCCACGAGCGTCAGCGCCCCCGAGGTCTCGGCGCAGAAGCCCCCGAACGGCTGCAGCTTCGTGATCTTGCTGCCCATCGTCTTCACGATCCGCCACCCGCCGAACATCGTTCCGAACGCGATCGCCGCATGGGAGATGAGGATGACCCACAGCGGCACCTCGAACTTCTGCAGGTGCCCCGAGGCCACGAGGAGCCCGGTGATGATGCCCATCGTCTTCTGCGCGTCGTTGCCGCCGTGGCCGAGGCTGTAGCAGGCGGCGGAAACCAGCTGCAGGCGCCGGAACAACTTGTCGAGGCGGAACGGGTTCCACTTCCGCAGGAGCCACGTGATCGTGGTCATCAGCGTGAAGCCGAGCACTAGGCCGATGAGGGGGGCGAGGACGATGAACACGAGGGTCTTCGTCCAGCCCGAGGTGATGATGGCACCCCAGCCCGCCTTCGCGACCGCCGCGCCGGCGTAGCCGCCCATGAGCGCGTGCGAGGAGGAGACCGGGATGCCGTAGTACCACGTGATGAGGTTCCACAAGATGGCCCCGAGCAGGCCGGCCAGGACGACCTCCTGGGTCACCACCGAGAGGTCGATCATCCCCTTGCCCAGGGTATTCGCCACGTGGGTCCCCAGGACGAAGGCGGCCACGAAGTTGAAGAACGCCGCCCACACCACGGCCTTCTGGGGCGAGAGGACCCGCGTCGAGACGACCGTCGCGATGGAGTTGGCCGCGTCGTGGAAGCCGTTGAGGAAATCGAACGCCAGCGCGACGACGATGATGAGGACGATCAGCGGCGCATCGATTGGCATCGGACCGCGCTCAGGCGTTCTTGATCACCACGTTGCCCACGACGTGCGTGAAGTCCTTGCAGCGGTCGCAGGCCTCCTCGAGCCCCTCGTAGACCTCCTTCCACTTCAGGATCTCGATCGACTCGGCACAGCCCTTCTTGAAGAGCTCCGAGATGATCGTGAAGTAGAGGGAGTCGCCCTCGTTCTCGAGCTCCGAGATCCGGACCATCGACTCCTGGATCTTCTGCAGGTTGCCCATGTCCCAGATGAGAGTGCGGATCCTGTCGATTTCGTCGGCCATCGAGGTCAGGATCTCCGCAAAGCTGCGCAGCGGCGCGGGGGCGTCGCCGAGCTCGAAGAGGACCAGGTACTTGGCGACACTCTCGAGGTGGTCGAGGATGTCGTCGAGGTCGCTCGCGAGAGAGCGGATGTCCTCGCGGTCGAAGGGGGTGATGAACGTCGTGTTGAGCGCCTCGAAGATCTGGCGGGTGATGCCGTCGCCCTCCCGCTCGAGGGCCTTGAGCCGTACGCTCTTGACCTTCCGGTCCTCGAGGGTCGTCGCGTGGGCGATCTCCGAGAACACCTGTGCCCCGAGCACCAGGTTCTTGGTCGCCCGCTCGAGGAGCTCGTGGAAGCGCTCCTCCTTGGGCATGAACCACTTGATGACCTTGTCGACGTTCATGAAAGCCCCCAGGCGGGCCGATCCTATAGGATGGTCGATAGGGCTTCCACGGGCCGTTTGGCTCAGCCGGCTCGCTTTGTTTGACATCCCCGCGGCATCTGACTATCGTCGCGTCGGACCATGCCCACTCGACTCGAAGAGTCGCTCGAGCGCGACATCGACCGAATCCGCCAGCAGGTGCGGGAGATGTCCTCTCTCGCCGAGCGGGCGCTCCGCGACTGTGTGGAGGCGCTCACCGACGGCAACCGCCAGCGCGCCTACGCAGTCATCCTGCGCGACCAGTACATCGACGAGAAGGAGAAGGAGATCGATCGGCTCTGCCTGGAGTTCCTCCTCCGGCAGCAGCCCGTCGGCGTCCACCTCCGCCTCGCCTTCAGCACCATCAAGATCAACCTCGAGCTCGAGCGCGTCGGCGACTACGCCGAGAGCGTCGCCCGCCACCTCCTCCGCTTGAGCAGCCTGCCCGCTCCGCCCGAGCCCGTCCGCGAGCGCATCGTCGAGATGGCCGACCTCGCGATCCCGATGCTCCACGACTCCATCGAGGCCTTCGTCCTCCAGGATCCCGACCTCGCGAGGAAGGTCATCCTGGTCGAGCCGGCGGTGGACGCTCTCCTCGGCAAGCTGAACTCCGACGTGATCGAGGCACTGCGCGAGCAGCGAATCCTCCCTGAGATGATGGAGCCCCTGGTCACGATCGGGCGGCGCTTCGAGCGCGTGGCCGACCAGGCGCGCAACGTGTGCATGGAGACGCTCTACATGTGCACGGGCGAGTACGCCAAGCATCCGGGCGCGGAGACTTTCCGCATCCTCTTCGTCGGCGAGCACAACGCCTGCCGCAGCCAGATGGCGGAGGCG